>NZ_JAMWXW010000090.1:0-753 GCF_031570135.1 Paraburkholderia sp. USG1
TGCACATTCCATCAGGGACAGAGGCAAGTCCTCACAAGTCCGGATGTATGGCTGCAATCCTTCATCTGCTAACGATCACCGAATGACGGCTGTGCAAACTGGGGGCGTCCATGTATGACAGACCGGGGCATAAACAAACCGGCGAGCCTTGCGGCTCCCCTACCAAGGCCCGCCCATTGAAATATAGACGTGCAGAGGTAGTCGCACGACCCGCCTGGGCGGGTGTGCGGTTTATGCCACAGGCTGTCAAACCTGGTCGCTGGGTGTTTCCCGACGACCTCGTGATTATAAGGGAGTGGGGCTGTCTCGGATTTAGTCTTGGGGGGTAAATGGTGGCGTTGGCTGAATGGATAAGAGGGAGTGGGGCGGGGGCGCTCAATGGAACCTGTCCGTATTTTTGTGGGCGAGGCGGTTAGCGGAATTAACCGCGTGCCTGAGTAAAACGCTCACCAAACAGAATAGCGAACTGATTCATGGCGCTCGACCAGTCGAATGCCGTTCGCACGGACTTGTTAAGCACATTGCGCAGCGCCAGCCAGAGCAACTTGATGGCGGCCTCGTCGTTGGGGAAGTGGCCGCGGGTCTTGATGATCTTGCGTAGTTGCATGTTCAGACTCTCAATGGCGTTCGTAACCGGCATGATATAGCCGGTGCCTCACGGTCCCGCGCCGTGCATTTCTGGCGTATGGTGTGACCATCCGGGACAAGGGGCACCGGGGAGCACTTCGGGTGGGCAGGCCGTTGTTATACGAT
>NZ_JAMWXW010000009.1:0-261288 GCF_031570135.1 Paraburkholderia sp. USG1
AGCCAGAAGCCGCGAGGACGCTGGTATTTGAGTTCATATCGTTGATTTATCAGTGAGTTATGCGATGAAGTTTACAGGGACGATGCCTCGTTTACAAGCTCTTTGGGGCTTAAGTTGAGAGCATTGCTCCGCGCCGCACCAGCGCGCCGGCAAACGTCTGAGTGCCGGACGTGGCTTCGATAGGTACGGATTCGCCGGTCAGCATCGAATGGTCGAGCAGCGCATTGCCGGAGACGATCCGCATATCCGCCGCCACCACGCCGCCGAGCGAGAGCTTGACGACATCGCCCTTGACCAGATCCGCTGCCGGGACGATCGACCATGCCCCGTCGCGCAGCACGGAGGCATTCATGGCGAGGCGCGACTTCAATGCGGCCAGTGTGGCCTGTGCCCGGCTTTCCTGGAAAACACCCAGAATGGCGTTGAATACCAGCAGTCCGGCAATGATTCCGGCTTCGACGAAACGGCCGAGCACGCATTGCAAAACCACGGCCGCTTCCAGCATCCACGGCACGGGCGCCCAGAATTTCCCAAGCATCATGCGCCACGTGCTCGCCGCCGTATCGGGGAGCGTGTTAGCGCCCGACTCGGCAAGCCGACGGCGTGCTTCAGTGCTGCTCAAACCGGTGCCGGGCACGGCGTCCGGCTGGCTTGCCGCTTCAGGGATCGGCGCCGGCACGACAGCGGATGTCACGTTGATTCTCCCGGGTCGAAGCGGTAGTTGACGTTGAGCGTTTCTCGCACGCATTTGAGCGTGCCGGGCGAATGCTTCACACGCGAGCGCGTTCCCTTTGCTATAGCTGGTTTGCTATAGCCACCTGCGCGAGGCCGGGCCTGCCGGCCAACGGTGCCCGTACAGCGACCGGAAGTCGGTACGGTGGCGTACCCGGCTGAAATCCGTCTTGCTCATCGCCCTGCCTGCCTTGGCGTCCTCATGACAGTTTGCATCTGCGGTCATACCCGGGATGCGCACTTCGGGCTACGAATTGTTGGCAACGCCGATGACACCTGCGTTTCGCGTTCGCGGCGAATGGGAAATGGCCGTTCCGGTGCCAATGGTTGCAACCGTTGCAAAGGAAAGCGTGCTTGCAGCGACCGAAGGGTATACAGTCGGAGTACGGGACGCGTTCAGCGCCCCTTTGTTCTCGGAATGACCATGCGATCACAAACCAAAGTTGCACCACGTACGAGCGGCGGCATGAGCGAGTATGCCCTGTCGCGTCAGGCACAAGCACTCATGCTCGAACAGGCGGACCAGGCACGGGCGGAACAGCGGCGCGTCAACGATGCCCGCATTGATTCCAACGCCAGCAAGTGGCGCTATTCAGTGGCGCTGGAAGGAAGTTGAGTCGGACAGGAAGATTCATTGGGCGGGAAAAGACGAACGCCGCCAGGTGGGGCGCTCCGGATTCACCTCCATAGCAAGGACCGACGTGTCGCATCATCAGCTGGAACAGGATCTCGCTCACCTGGAACACATATTCCCGCAACTCGTTGCCAACAGTGCGCTTGGACTAGGCTATTGGCGGCAGCGCATTACAGCGCTCGAAACAGAGCAGGGATCGCTTCCTGATGGTGCCCGGCGAGTCACACGCCTGTTGTCGATGATCGACCAGATCGACGACGCGATCCGCCTGCCGTAAAGGCAGACCGGGTAACCGCCATCCGGCGCGATTACCGATGCAGCGCCGCAGCGACAAGAAGATGAAACGGTAGCGCGAGCAGCGCGGCGCCAGCGACTCCGAGCACCCACAATGCAACGAACCAGAGCACGCTCTGACGAGATGCTTTCCGGTTGTCGCGACTTATCTGTGACATGACGTCCCCTTTGGTCTACACGGGTCTGCGCGGGTCTGTGCAGTCTGCGCGCTCAAGGCCGCTCGAGAGTCTGGGGTAACGCTCCAAGTTGCCGGAACACAGACAGCCAGTCCTCCAGATGCCATGTTTTCGCAATCAGATTTCCGCGCATCTGGTGGAAAGAGTGAATCGCGAATCTGATGTGTTTGGAACTCGCGGCAATGCCAAGTAATGTCCCTGTTTGAGTGCCGCTGATTTCCGCGCGCACGCCGACCCGATCGCCATGAACGAGGACGTCGAGAATAGTGATTTTCATGTCGGGAATTGCTTTAGCGATGTTCTCGAAGAACTGCACCATCTGGTCAGGTCCCGCGGCAGCCCCGACGGGCTCGGGAATATATTCCCAATCCGGGGTGACGACCTGCCGCAGCAATGCGACGCTCTTCTGCTCGATGGCGCGATAGAACCCTTCGATCGTTTGACGAGTGAGATGTTCGTCGGCGGGCAGGGTCATAATCCAATACTCCTGGCGAATGGACGAATGCGCACGGCAAGGCGTGGACCGAACAATACTACACGTTTTCCGTGTGGAATCCAGCAACGCGCCCCGCGTTGGGACCTGCTGTCCGGCGCAATGCATTCGAATAACCATGTGACAGAAAATAAGAAGCCGCGGATTCCGATATCAAGTATCGGAAAGCAGTAGTGGTATCGCCATGCGGTACCGACAAGACACGCTTATAGAAATTGAACGCCAATGCCTTTATGGAGTTTCCATAAAGTGCCGCGGCGGTATAAGATCTGTGAAAATCGTGAACGCCAACTTCGTCGTGCAGTCACGTTGCGCAGCTACGCTCCTCATAGCGGTAAGCCAACGCTATACGGATGCCTGAGACGGACACCGCGGCAAACCTGCTTAAGTCAATCGAACGAACCATTCCTGGCTGCCTCGGGCAGGTGATCGCGCAGTCGGAAACGCATTCGCAGTACTGCTGTCGGAATTCGCAACGACCTACCCATACCCAACCCGATGCCCAAAGACATCCCAGAGCCGCAAGCCATTTGTAATGACGTCACCCGTAGCGCGATCTTCATTGTCGCGACGATCGAAGCCGGCCGCGATCACGCAGACAAGGTGCGTGCATGGTGCGGCGACGTTGCCGCCCTCGTGCGCTCGGTCGGCAGGCGGGTCCCCTCCGGCGATCTGTCGTGCGTATGCGGCTTCGGCTCCGGCGCATGGGATACGCTATTCGGTGCCCCGCGCCCCGCAGGCCTGCACCCGTTCCGGGAATTCGGCTCGGGCGAGCGCCTGGCTGTAGCGACCCCCGGCGACATCCTGCTGCATATTCGCGCCGAGCACATGGATCTCTGTTTCGAGCTCGCCACGCAACTGCTGGGAGCGCTCGGCGACGCAGTCACGGTAGTCGACGAAGTTCACGGCTTTCGCAACTTCGACATGCGCGCGATGGTGGGCTTCGTCGACGGCACGGAAAATCCGGTGGGTCGCACCGCTGAAGAATTCACGCTGATTGCCGATGAGGATCCCGAGTTCGAGGGCGGCAGTTACGTTATCGTGCAGAAGTACCTGCACGACATGGCCGGCTGGAATGCGCTCTCCGTCGAGACTCAGGAGCGCATTATCGGCCGCACCAAATTGTCCGACATCGAACTCGATGAAGCGGTGAAGCCGTCCTGCTCGCACAGTTCGCTCACCACCCTCACCGAGAACGGCGAGGAAGTGAAGATACTGCGCGACAACATGCCGTTCGGCAGGCCCGGCGCAGGCGAGTTCGGCACCTACTTCATCGGTTATGCCCGCTCGCCCGCACCGACCGAGCAGATGCTGGAAAACATGTTCGTCGGGCGCCCGCCGGGCAACTACGACCGGCTGCTCGACTATAGCCGCGCGGTTACCGGCGGCCTCTTCTTCGTCCCATCGGCTACCCTGCTCGAGGCACTCGCAGACCGCGATCCGCAAGCGACCGCTGCCGATGGCGGGCAACAGTCCGATACGTCTTCGTCCGCAGAGCCGCAGGAAGGCGGCTCGTTGAACATTGGCTCTCTCAAGGGAATCTCCCAATATGAATAACCTGCATCGCGAGCTCGCCCCCATCTCCCGTGCGGCCTGGTCGCAGATCGAAGATGAAGTGGCGCGCACCTTCAGGCGCAGCGTCGCCGGCCGTCGCGTGGTCGACGTCAAGGGCCCTGGCGGCACGGAACTCTCCGGCGTCGGCACCGGGCATCAGACCGCGATCACGGCGCCGCAGCAGGGCGTCGTGGCGAAACTGTCCGAGGTAAAGAGCCTCGTCGAGTTGACGGTGCCGTTCGAATTGCAGCGCGAGGCGATAGACAGTGTGGTGCGCGGCGCGAAAGATGCCGACTGGCAGCCCGCGAAAGAAGCAGCGAAGCAACTCGCCTACGCCGAAGATCGCGCGATCTTCGACGGCTATCAGGCTGCCGGCATCGGCGGGATTCGCGACGGCTCGTCGAACCCGCCGCTTGCGCTGCCGGCCGACGTCAGCGACTATCCGAACGCCATCAGCAACGCGCTCGAACAACTGCGGCTCGCCGGCGTGGACGGCCCGTATTCCGTCCTGCTCGGCGCCGATGCGTACACCGCATTGGGTGAGGCACGCGACCAGGGCTATCCGGTTATCGAGCACATCAAGCGGATCGTGAATGGCGACATCATCTGGGCACCGGCGCTCGCCGGCGGCAGCGTGCTGTCCACGCGCGGCGGCGACTTCGAGCTACACCTCGGCGAAGATCTGTCGATCGGCTACACGAGCCATACCGACACTGTGGTGCGTCTCTATCTGCGCGAAACGCTGACGTTCCTGATGCTGACGAGCGAAGCATCGGTTTCGGTGACGCAAGCGGAATAAGCCGCTCAATGCGCCGGTAATGGCCTCGCTCGACCGCGTGCTCTGCCGGTCAAGCGCTGCTGGCCAGAACCGGCAGCTGAGCGCCCGTCATCGTTGCGGGCTCACGCTCGCAACGATGACTTGAGGAGCGCGGACGCCTCATCCTCCGGCAGTACTTCAAAGCGGCTCGCCACTCTTCTGCTATCGACGTGTACGCCCAGCAGGATTTCCTGAATGCACGTCTTCAGCATCGTCACAACCGTCCGTACCCGTGCCGGCACAGGACGTTGCGCCTGGGTCAGCACATGCAGATCGAAAGGGAGCGCATCGAATCGCGGCAGTATGCGCACGAGGCGGCCGTCTGCAAGCGCATCGACGCAGGCGGGTTCTTCCAGCAGCCCAATGCCGGCGCCCGAGACGATCATTTCATACACGGGCCGCCAATGACTGGTTTTGACCACGGTATGAATCGGCGCGCTCTCCACGACATTCTCCATGCGCCTGAGCGGCAACTGGTCCGTGCCGAACATGCCCTGGAGCCGGATGAACGGGTGCTTGACCAGGTCGGACGGTTCGGCAACCGGACCATGCCGGCTCAGATACTCCGGCGCCGCCACGAGAACGCGCCCAACCTGACCGAGCTGACAGGCAATGAACGCTCCTTCTCCGAGTTGCCCAAGACGAAAGGAAACGTCCACACCTTCGGTGACGAGGTCGACGGTCCTGTCGTTCAGGATCAGTTCGAGATCCAGTTGGGGATAGGCCGCGCGAACCAGGGTCAACGCGTGCGGCACGACCGTCTCGCCAAAGCAGTGAGGCGCCGCGATGCGAACCGTTCCCCTGAGGGCCTGTTCTTCATTCGACACTTCGGCGACCGCCTGCTCCACCGCGTTCAGAATCCTCTTGCTGCGCTCGTAGAAGGTCACGCCATCGGGCGTGCAATTGAGTGCGCGCGCGCTGCGGAGCAGCAACCGGCAGCCAAGGTACTTCTCGAGCCGATCGATACGCTCGCTCGCGGCAGGTTGACCGATATCGAGGTCTCTTGCCGCGCTGGAGATACTCCCTCGCTCAACCACCCTGACGTAGATACGCATGGCTTCCAGCAGATTCATGGTGTCTGTCCTGCCTTGGCGGCGATCTGCCGGTAGGCTTGGGTTCTTCGCTTCCGTTTTGCGTCTTCCATGCTTGGGCTCCAATCCTGACGTGTCACGGAATCCCAACCTCGGGATCCGGCGACGTGCATTCGATGGAGGACAGAGTAAGGGGATGCCGTCGATCGCAGAGTGCACACATCGGCCCGGCTCGCGCCAGTACAGTTGGCCGGAAGCCTCGCACTGGGCGCGCCACTATGCCGCGGCAAAGTACCAAAGGAATCGTCCGATGAATCTCTATGAGAAGCTTGCAGACGACATCGAAACATCGATCCGGCAAGGCGTGTACCGTCATGGCGAACGCCTGCCGTCAGTGCGGCAGATCAGCCGGCAGCATCGGATCAGTGTCACCACGGCGATCCGTGCGTATCTGCTGCTCGAAAGCCGTGGCCTTGTGACAAGCCGGCCCCAGTCGGGCTATTTCGTCAATCGCCGCGACGAGGGCGAGCGTAAGGCGCTGGAACTCCGTCCGTCGAAACCGATCCCGATTTCGTCGCCTGTCGACGTCAGCCGGCTGGTGCTCTCGACGCTGCGCTCGATCGGGGTGGACGACGCGGTGCCGCTCGGTTCGCCCTACCCCGACCCCAGTCTGTTTCCATTCGAAAGGATCAACCGGTACGCCTACGATGCGGGGCGCGGCAAGGCGCAATGGGGCGTGACGGACGCGCTGCCCCCCGGCAATGCGAAGCTCGTGCGCCAGATCGCGCGTCGCTACCTCGAGAATGGCATGGCCGTCGATCCGAACGAGATCGTCATCACGGTCGGCGCGACAGAGGCGATCAATCTCTGCCTTCAGGCGGTCGCGAAACCCGGCGACGTGATCGCTGTCGAGTCACCGACGTTCTACGCGATGCTCCACGCGATCGAACGGATGGGCATGAAAGCGATCGAGGTGTCGACTCATCCGGAACACGGCATCGATATTGGCGCGCTTGCCGCGATCGTGGAATCGCAACCCATCGCCGCCTGCATGGTCATGCCGAACTTCCAGAATCCGCTGGGCTTTCTGATGCCCGACGAACGCAAGCGCGAACTGGTCGAACTCCTGACGAAGCGGGACATTCCGGTCATCGAGAACGGTGTCTACAATGAACTGCACTTTGGCAGTTCGCACCCGAGCTCGTTGAAGTCGTTCGATACGAAGGGGCTCGTGCTTCATTGCTCCTCTTTCTCGAAGAGCCTGACCTCCGCGTACCGGATCGGCTGGGCGTTGCCGGGGCGCTATCGCGATCAGGTCGAGAAGCTCAAGTTTCTGAACACGTTGACCTCTCCGTCTATCCCGCAACTGGCGATCGCGGAATTCCTCGAACGCGATGGCTTCGAACATCATCTGCGCAAGGTGCGCAAAGCGTATGCGCAGCAGGCCAATCTCATGAAGGCGATCGTCTCGCGCTTCTTTCCCGAGGGCACACGCATGTCCAACCCCGCGGGCGGGTACGTGCTGTGGGTCGAATTGCCGCCGAAGGTCGACGCAATGCGGCTCTATAAACTCGCTCTCGACCAGGGCATCACGATCGGACCGGGCTATATGTTCTCGGTTTCGGAGACGACCTACCGGAATTTCATCCGCCTCAATTACAGCAGCCCGTGGTCGAGCGAAATCGAGCAGGCCGTGATCACCGTCGGCAAGCTCGTCTCGATGTGCGCGCGCTAGTGGCACGCAGGCCGTGGGCTGCGGCGCGGTCATGGCGACTCGCCACTCTCCACGTTGTGCCCTGCGTTTTTTCACAACGATTGACGAGCCCTCAGCCGCCGACCAGCAACATGCGCACCGTGGGATAGACTTTTCCCGATGCCGGCTTGCGCTGTGTCGAGCGAAGTTCCGAGTAGCGGTCGTCGCGTTGCATCCACCGGCTGCGCACGCGCTCCGCCAGCTGTCCGGCAGAGGCGGTGTCGGTAAGCCAGGGCCTGAGATCCGTGCCATGTGTGGCGAACAGACATGAATAAAACAGACCGTCGGCATGGGAATTACAGTTTGTGCGCCGCATCCGGTGTCATCTGGTGTAACAGCGAAGCGGACCGACTGGATGCGTCGATGAAGACGACTCACGTCAGTTGATACGGGCGCACCGGCACGACCTCGTCGGGGAGGTCACACCCACACAGTTCGAGAATCGATCGTTCGATATTGCGAGTCATTGCGTCGAGCGCCAGCGCATTCGGCGCGAGAGTAAACGGCTCGGCGACTTCGCTGGCAATCGCTTCGAGCGCGATCAGCGTGTAGGAAATGAAAACACAAAGAAGAGGCGTGAAGAACTCCGTCGAGTCGACGAGACCGAATGGCAGTAAAACGCAATAGGCATAGACGGTGCGGTGAAGCAACACACTGTAGGCAAACGGAATCGGCGTGGAGGCGATCCGCTCGCATCCTCCAATGGTTCTTCCCAATTCGTTGATCTGCGCATCGAACATCCACAGCTTGGTCTCCGATACCACTGCCCGGACTTGCAGATCGGCGAAGTCGCGACGAAGCTCATTGAGAAGCGCGGCCGGTTTGTAACAGGCGTGCTGCAACGCCTCGGTTCGGGTGCGGCCGAGAAAGCGGATGAGATCGGGATTCGGATCGGTCCCGCGCAATTGATGCTTGAGCGCGTACACACACGCAATCAATGCATGAGCCATTCGAATCCTGTCTTCGCCGCGCGGGACATAGCACAGCATCTGCGAGGTCAGCGCGCGTGCCGAGATCAGAAGGCTGCCCCAGAGATGACGCGCCTCGTTGAAGCGCTCGTAACTTGCGTTGTTGCGAAACGCGAGGAATATCGCCAGAGCAAGGCCGAATAAGGTGAAGGGTGCCGTATTGAGCGGAATCTTCGCGCCGAAAATACGCCCCTGTGTCAGGACGGCGAGACTGCTGACAATCGCCATGAAGATCAGCTGGGGAATGATCGACTGCAACACGGAACCGTTCCAGACAAACAGCAGCCGGAACCAGTTTTGCCCTGGCCTCACAATCATGATGTGCTCTTGTAATCGCCCGCCTGCGCCGTCACCCTCAGTGGTAACCGGCGTCCCCTTCCCTCACCTTGCCGCGGAACACGCGATACTGCATGACGTTGTAGACGAGAATGACCGGCAGCACGATCACTGTGCCGACCAGCGTAAACAGCTGGCTCGAGTGGCTCGACGACGCTTCCCAGATCGTCAGGGAAGGCGGAACGATGTTCGGCCAGATGCTGATGAGCAGACCGCTGTAACCGAGGAAGCATAGCGCGAGCGTGAGAAGGAAAGGCGTCGCCTCGTGCAGCAACCGCAGCGAGCGGAAGATGCCCCACACGCATACGATCACGAGAACCGGCACCGGCAGAAACCAGCCGAGATTGCCGCTTCCGAACCAGCGATGTGCGACTGCCGGCAATCCGATCACCGTCCATAGACTCACGACGGCCATGACGCCGAGCAGAACGCTCACGAGCGGCCGCATCAGCTCGCGCATCTTGCGCTGCAATTCACCATCCGTCTTCAGGATGAGCCAGCCGCAGCCGAGCGCCGCATACGTGGTGAGCACGCCGATTCCGCAGAACAGGCTGAACGGCGAGAGCCAGTCGAATGGGCCGCCGGCGAAACGGCCGTCGACGATCTTGATGCCTTGCAGGAGCGACCCCAGCACGATGCCCTGGCAGAGCCCCGCGAGCGCGGAACCGCCCATGAAGGCGAGATCCCACGCGTGCTGGGTTCTGACTGCCTTGCCGCGCAGTTCGAAGGCCGCTCCGCGGAAGATCAGGCCCACCACCATCAGGATGAGCGGGAGATAGTTAGCCGGCAGCAGTGTCGAATACACCACCGGAAACGCCCCGTAAAGCCCGGCGCCGCCGAGAACGAGGAACGTCTCGTTACCGTCCCAGACCGGTGCGATGGTATTGAGCATGACCTGCCGATCGCCTTTCTCCTCAAAGAACGGAAACAGCAGGCCAATGCCGAGATCGAAACCGTCCAGCATCACGTAGATGAAGACGCCGAGTCCGATGATCGCGGCCCATACGACAGGAAGATCGATCTGCATGGCGTCACTCCCCTTCCAGGGCATCCAGCGGGCGATTGCGCAGGACCGGATGCCTGCGTGAATCACGGCGCTCGACATGCTCTTCCGGTCCGCGCTTCATCATTTTCATCATGTAGTAGAAGCCCATGCCGAATACCAGGAAGTACACCATCACGAAGATCAGCAATGAAACGCCGGCTTGCTGGGAACCGATCGGCGACAGAGAGTCCGCTGTGCGCAGAACGCCGTACACCGTCCAGGGTTGACGGCCGACTTCCGTGGTTATCCACCCGGCCAGCAACGCCACGATTCCCGAAGGCCCCATGCACAGAACGAAACGCTGAAACCACCTCGTCTCGTAGAGGCTGCCGCGCACTCTGAGCACGAGGCCGAGCAGCGCCGTCAATAGCATCAACATGCCGAGACCCGCCATGATCCGGAATGTCCAGAACACGATCGGCGAATACGGGCGGTCCTGAGGGGGAAATTCCTTCAAGCCGCGAATTTCTCCGTTCCAGCTATGCGTCAGGATAAGGCTGCCCAGATGCGGCACTTGCAGCGTATATCGCGTCACTTCGGCATCCATGTCGGGCAGCCCGACCAGGTTCAGTGCCGTGCCACCCTTCTCGGTTTCCCACAGTCCTTCGATCGCGGCGATCTTGGCTGGCTGATATTCGCGTGTGTTCAGACCATGTGCATCGCCGACGAAGATCTGTATCGGCGTGAGGAAGAGCAGAATCCACAGCGCCATCGAAAAACTACGCGTGACGGGTTTATCGCGCCGCCCCTGCAACAGATGCCACGCGCCGCAAGCGGCAACGATGAAGCCCGCCACGATGAATGCCGCGATGGTCATATGCGCGAGGCGATACGGAAACGACGGGTTGAAAATCACCTTCATCCAGTCGACCGGCACGATACGGCCACCCTCGATAGCGAATCCTTGCGGCGTCTGCATGAAGCTGTTCGACGCGAGAATCCAGAACGTGGAAATGAGCGTGCCCACCGCGACCATGAGCGTGGCGAAGAAATGCGAGCGCGGCGTGACCCGTTCCCAGCCGAACAGCATGACGCCGAGAAAGCCGGCTTCGAGAAAGAATGCCGTCAACACTTCATAGGTCAGGAGCGGCCCCGTGATATTGCCGGCTACACTGGAAAAACCGCTCCAGTTGGTGCCGAACTCGTAGGCCATCACTACGCCCGAGACCACGCCCATGCCGAAACCGACCGCAAAGATCTTCGACCAGAACAGGAACATGTCCTTGTAGGCGACGTCGCCGGTCAGCAGCCAGCGCCATTCCAGCACGGCCAGGAAGCTGGCCATGCCGATGCTGATGGCGGGGAAAATAATATGAAACGAAACCGTGAATGCAAACTGCAACCTGGCAAGGTGGAATGCATCGAAGATTTCCATGATCGGTGAACGGCTCCAGGTGATAGCAGCATTTGCGTAGGAAATCAGATTTCCGCTGAGCGCATGACATGAACCGGAACAGACTTGTACGAAGGCGTGCCGCTTTCCTTGTCGATGAAGTCGAGCGGCACCAGCACGTTGGCTTCCGGATAATAGGCCGCCACCGAACCCGGCGCGATGTTGTACGCGATTGCAGTGATCTTCTTCAGGCGAAGCTGTCTGCCCGCCAGAACGGTTTCGATGTCGACCAGATCACCGTGTTCGAGTCCGCGTTCGGCCAGATCGTCCTCGTTCATGAACAGCACGTCGCGGCGGCCGAACACACCCCGGTAACGATCGTCCAGCGCGTAGATGGTGGTGTTGTACTGGTCGTGGCTGCGGATCGTGATGAGACGCAGCACATTGTCAGCGCCGAGCACGTCGGCATCTTCCCTGACCCCGCCGTACACCGAGAACATTGCTTTTCCCGACGGCGTGGGCCACGCGCGCTCCGTCGGGGGAAGCGGCATACGGAATCCGCCCGGCACCCGGATTCGTGCATTGAATGCTTCGAATCCCGGCACGGTTTGCTCGATCAGATCCCGGATCCTGTCGTAGTCGGCCACCAGTTCCGACCATGCAACCTTGCTGTTCGGCAACGCGGCCGTGGCAATACCCGCGATGATCGCCGGCTCGGATCGCAGATGTTCTGAAGCGGGTTTCAGCTTGCCCGAAGAAGCGTGGACCATCGACATCGAATCTTCCACAGTGATGGATTGCCGGCCGTTTGCCTGTATGTCGAGTTCCGTGCGGCCGAGCACGGGCAGCACATACGTTTCTTTGGCCACAAGCAGGTGAGAACGATTGAGCTTGGTGCCGAGGTGAACGCTCAGATCGAGCTTGCTCATGGCGGGAAACGACTGCTCGGAATCCGGCAACGCAACAGCGAAGTTTCCGCCGAGACAGATCAGCACCCTGGCCGTGCCGGCGATCATCGCCTGCATCGCCTGGACGGCGTCGTGTCCGTGTGCCGCGGGTGGCTTGAACCCGAGCACGTTCTCGATCTGCTTGAGGAAGGCTTCGGAAGGTTTTTCGGTAATGCCGACGGTCCGGTTGCCCTGCACGTTCGAATGTCCGCGCAACGGACAGATGCCCGCGCCCGGCTTGCCGATATTGCCGCGCAACAGCAACAGATCGGCAATCAGCCGGACATTGGCGGTGCCTTTGTTATGCTGGGTCACGCCCATTCCGTAAGTGACAATCGTCGCATTCGATTTTGCATAGGCAATGGCGACCTCTTCGAGATCTTCACGGGTCAGCCCGCTCGCCTTTTCGATGTCGTCCCATGAGGTCGCTTCCAGATCCGCCGCGAACGCGTCGAAACCCTGGGTATGTGTCGCGATGAACTCGTGGTCCAGTACGGTTTTTCCCTGTTCCGCGTCCATCGCGACGAGCGCTTTCATGATGCCTTTGAGGGCGGCCGCGTCTCCGCCGGCGTCGACCTGAAAATAGGTCGACGCGATCCGGGTCGAGCCGAAGGTCGCCATTTCAACAACGCTCTGCGGATCGGCAAAGCGTTCGAGTGCGCGCTCGCGCAGCGGATTGAACACGATGATCGGCACATTGCGCCGTGAGCATTCGTGCAGCGTGCCCATCATCCGGGGGTGATTCGTGCCGGGATTGTGACCGATCGAGAGGATGAGCTCGGTCGAGTCGAAATCGTCCAGCGACACCGTGCCTTTGCCGATCCCGATCGACTGCGGCAAGCCGACGCTGGTCGGCTCGTGGCACATGTTCGAGCAGTCGGGGAAATTGTTCGTGCCGTATTCCCGCGCGAGCAACTGGAACAGGTAGGCGGCCTCGTTCGACGCCCTGCCCGATGTATAGAACTCGGCTTCGTCGGGAGAGGACAAGCCGCGCAGCACTTCACCGATACGAGCGAAGGCGTCCTCCCATTCCACTGCCCGGAATTTGTCGGTGGCGCGGTCGTAGACGAGAGGATGTGTCAGCCGGCCGAGATCCTCCAGTTCGAAATCCGAGCGTTGCAGCAGCGAGGACACCGTATTGTTCTGGAAAAACTCCGGTCCCACCCGCTTGGTGGTCGCTTCCCATGTCACCGCCTTGGCGCCGTTTTCGCAGAACTGGAAAGTGGATTTGTGCTCCTTGTCCGGCCAGGCGCAACCCGGACAATCGAAGCCATCAGGCTGATTGGTCCGCATCAGCGTAATTGGCGCCTCGATGTTCTCCATCTGCGTGCGAACGGCCTGAGCCGTCGCCCGCAGCGCTCCCCAACCGCCAGCAGGACCGTCATACGGCCGGATTCCCGGAACTTCGCGTCGCGTGGTCATAGGAGACTCCATGAACTGCTTCAGGGGACCTGGAGGCTGGCTCAAGTGGGCTTACGCCACCCACGGCGCAAGGCCCCACAATTGCGCCAATGCCATTCTATGAACGGATCATAAAGAAGGAAATATTGATTTTTCCAATGACAGGCATTGGCGAATCCGGCCGCGAGGCGTCACGGGGAAGCTGTCACTTGCCGGTCTCGCGGCGGCTCTGCTCCTCAACGGTGAAGATCGCCTCCGGCGTGGCTTCGAGCCGCGCCTTTGGAATCGGCAGACCGCTCTCGTCAGACAGACCGTAGGTGCCCTGCTCGATCTTCTGCAATGCGCGCTGGATGTCCGCAATGCGATGATCGTTCACGTCACGCAACGCCTGGCTGACCTCCTTCTGTGCCATTGTCTGCGCTTCGTCCTCGTACTCCTCGGCTTCGTCGCCATGCTGCTCCTGAGCCGCCTGCTCGTCGGAGAGCGTGTTCTCCTCTTCGCCCAGCACTTCCCGGCGAAGCGCCTCGAGACGCTCGCGCTGTTGCGCGATGAACGCTTCACTCAACTCACTCTGTTGCTGCGCCATGATTTTCCCCCTTGCGTTGATTCGCTTTACACGCGGTAGCGTGAAGCGTCACTCACCCAACTCCTGAAATGCGTGGCCGTTCGCCTCAAGTCCCTTCAGGAGTGCCGGTGTCAGTTCGTTTTGCGACACGCTTCCCTCGAATTGCCAGTCGCCTTGATCGACCAGATCGGGCAAGCCGGCGCCCTTGCGCACATATAGCCCGAGCGTCGGCTTCTTCAGGTTAAGGTAGAAATCGAATTCCTGCATGGCCAATGCCTCCCATCAGGCATATATCACGCCTCACCGCGCTGCTCGCGGACCTCGCGAGGTGTTAAAGACGCGCAATCCCGTCTGGAAGTCTACGAGCAAGTCATGGCCAAGTGAAGCATCGCCTCTCCGATGGAAACCGTCGACGGCATACGCACAGCGGTTTGCCGCTCAGGCTGAATATCCTGCTGTCGGGGTGACGGAATTGCGGCATGATGGCTTCTTGCGAGAAGCACCCGCGCCGAATGCCGGCGGATGCCGATCACGAACGCTGCAAAGGAGAAAACGATGCCAACATGCACTGTTTCTTACGGCGAGTTTGAGATCGTCGTACGGCCTGAGCCCAACGAGCGCGGCGCGTGGGTGGCGAGCGTGAGCATAAGTCGAGGTGCTGGAACGCCAGTCTATGACCGTCCGATGACAACCCAACCGGAATGGCTGACTGAAGAGGAAGCCGTCAGGGACGGGGTGGAATGGGGCTATCAGTTCATCGATCGTGAATTGATCGCGCGACGGCCTCAATCCTCCGTTGCCGAGCGCTCGCGCGCGGAACACTGGTTCCGCGACGTCGAGCAATCGGGCCGCGCCAAGCCCAATCCATAAATCGCGCAGGAAAGCAGCATCGCCCAGGGATACCCCTGACTTTTCCGCCATTTCACATCCATCTGGCTTGATTCGACTGCAGGATGGCGGTTTCGCGCGCTATGTCAGTGTATTGCGCGGACAATACAGGGTGTTACGCTCAGGAAAGCAGCCTTCGCGGCAGTGAGCCGCCGTTCAGCGGCAGAATCAGCAGCTATCAAGAACATACCGCGAAGCGCGATTGCCTACGAGAGGCGAAACATCGCTGCGGGAGCGACTGCGATGCAAATCAAAACATATACCGTACTGACGCTAGTGGTGTTTAGCAGTGCTGCCTTCGCATGGCAGCCGCTTACCTATCCGATTCGAAGTCAAAGCCCTTATCAGCGCAGCATCGATACCGCGATGTGCTACGCGACTGCGAACAGGCAGACCAAGGTCAACATCGCCCGGGAACCGCAGACTCCGCCGCGCAAGCCGGCTGCCACCAAAACGTCGTCGACCGGCGTGCCGTCGCGGCCGCCGTTGCCTTCCAGCACCTTCTCGAGCACGCCGATCGGCGCGAGCATGCCGGCCGCAGCCGAAGCGACAGGCGCAAGCGCGCCCGCCGCGACCACGGCGGCGACGGCCAAAGGTGCCGCAGCGCCCAAAGCGGCGAGCGCGACTCAGGCAGGCACCACGACCACGGCTACGGCCGCCACGGGTGCATCCGCAACCAGCGCGGACAACGGCGCCTCGGAAACGGCGGCTGCGAGCGCGGCACAGGTAGCGGCGGCATCCGGCGTGAAGCTGCCGCCGCTGCCGGCACCGGAGCCGCCAATGACACAGTATTGGGCCGCGTATGGCGCGTGCATGCAGGCGCGGGGTTACGTCGTCGCACAGTAACCTTGCTTGCAAGCCTCGTTGCGGTGCCCTGTTTTTCTGATTGTGGCGCCGGCATTCGACGCCCCTTAGCGACACGGCGATGCTTAGCGACTTGACCTCCGATCAGCACGACTCCCCCCGATGCGGACACTGCGGTGTCCCGCTAGCCGGTCGTTTCACGCCCTGTCCTTCGTGTCATCAGCGGCCGGTCGATGCACCTGGCGCACGTGCGGCGGCGCGCTCTTCCCTGAAAGTCCCGCTAAACGAGCCACTGAACGATCCGCAGCCGCTGGTCGACAGCCGGCTGCCGGCGCGCAAGCTATGGAATCCGTCCTCGCGCGCGCTGGTCAACTCCTATGCGTTCGTCGAGGAACCGGCTGTCGCCGTGTCCGCCTATCAGCGACTGCGGCAACCCCTCGTGCTGGCCGCGTCGGTGCTGACGGTGACATCCGCGGTGTACCTGGGGTTCATCCATAGCAGCGACTCGAAAGTCGGCGCCCCCATCGCGGTCTCCGGCAAGGTGCAGACACAGCATGCCGCGCCGCTTGCCGTCGTTCCCCAGAAGCCCGCGGCGGCGGCTACCCAGCGATCCGTGACTGCCGCGCCTCAGAAATCCATAACGATTCTTGCGCAGGCGCCGCCCGCCGCCCTACCGCAAAAACCCGCGACCAGTGCAGCCGCGCAGAAATCCACGACCGTCGCCGCCATTCGTAGCGCGCCCGTGCGTTCGCCGCCGGTTCCGCCAGCCGCCGCTACGCCGCCGCTTTCGTCGCGCCGCGTCGCATCCGTCGAGCCCGATGCAAAACGCAATCCGGGCGGCCAGTCAGGCAAGCCGCCGGACAAACCGCGCGCGGACGTGTCCAGGCATCTCAGAGCCGCACGTGCCGATCTGCAGCAGAACAATCTGTCGGCGACCAGAGTGCGCCTTGCGGCGGCGATCTCCGTGCAACCCGATAATCGCGATGCGTTGAATATGCGCGCGACACTGAGCGCGCGCGAGCAGCAGCGCGATGCGCTGCTGAGTCTGGCGCGAGGCTGCGGATATATCGCGCGATGGAACTGCGTCTCGCACAATGCCGGCACCGCACTGCAGATCGATTCGAGCAGCAAGGAAGCCCAGCGCCTCGTGACACTTGCGCAACACGAAACCCAACTCCAGATTCCGCCGCCCGCAGAGCCCGCACCTGAACCGGCACCCGACACGCGCGAACTGACCAGTCATCATTGATGATGCAGTGGCCTCGCGCGGCCCGGCCGCGAGCCGAAGGTGTGTTTGATGCGCGCTAACGGGCCGGCACGGCAAGGCTCACCTGCCGCGCAATCGCACGATAGCGGTCTGCGGTATCCCTGAGCGTCAGCCCGGTCAGCGAGCGTTGCGCCCGCTCCTGCCCCAACGCGGCGATCACTGCTTCGGCATAGCATTGCACATTGTCGGTATCGACCAACTGGACGCCGGGAAAGCCGTTCGCGAAGGCGAAGGCCGGAATCTTGCTCGCCACGATCGGCACGCCCGAAGCGAGCGCCTCCAGAAAAGCCACACTGTGCGCCTCGGATTGCGACGGCATAACGAAAACATTCGACTCCGACAGCACAGTTGCAACATCCGTGCGCGGGCCGGCTACCACGACGCGTTCCGCAATGCCCAGCTCCTTCGCCAGCGCGACGACCGCACGCTGATAGTCGGGATCTTCGACCACGCCGTACAACACCAGACGCGCGTCTTTCCCCTTTCTGAGTACTTCACTGAAAGCCCGCACCGTCGCCAGTTGATTCTTCACCGCCGCGTATCGGCCAATCTGCACCACTTGCGGCGTGCGGCCGTCGCGCTCCCCGCCGTCGGTAAACGAGAAGCGCGCGAGGTCCACGCCGTTCGGCACCACGGTCATTGAAGGATGCGGCCCGATGGCCTGCACGTAGTCCGTCACGCCCTGCTCCGACACGCCGATCACCACGCGGGCGCGTCCCGAGAGCATATGTTCGACGCGTCTGAACAGCGGGCGCTCGAAGTCGTTGGTCGCCGAATGCATGACATAGACCACCGGCACACGCATCGGCAACGCGCGCGCATAAAACGACGGAATGGTCGCATGAGCAAAAATCACATCCGGACGAAAGCGCCGTACCGCGCCAAACAGATGGCACAACTTGACCAGCGCGCGATGCCGCCGCCGCGGAAACACGCACTGTACGCCGTGGCGCTGCAAGTCGTCCTGCAGCGGCGCGAACTCTGCATGCGCCGGCAACAGCGAAGCCACGCACACCGCCATGCCCTCGGCACACTGGTCGAGCGCGAGATCCTTGGCCAGGACTTCGGCTCCCGACAACCGCGGCGCAAGGACCAGATGAAAAACACGCATCATGATGTCCTTGCCGTCAACGTTCGGAACAGCATCCACGCGGCGGCGCAGCCAAGGCCCAGCGTCATGGACCAGGCAATGCCCGTCACGCCCCACCAGTGGACGGCGGGAGGCGCGCTCAACAGCAGCACCACGACCTGAATCGCCGACGCATGCACGGTCGCCTTCGCGTCGCCCACCGCGCGCAGGTAAGCCACCAGTACCGCGATCAACGCACCGATCGCCATGTTGATCACGAGGATTCTGAAGAGCGGCACCGCCGGCAGCCACGCCGCGCCGAGAATCAGCGAGAACAGCGGCTCGGCGATCAGCCTGAGCAGCGCGACGAATGCAGCGAGCCCGATCGCGATCACCAGCAGGTAAATCTTGATGACGCGCGAGGCCGACTGCGGATTGCGCCGGTAATGCGCCGCGAAAGTGGGGAACAGGTATTGCGACATGGCGATCGCGGCATCCGCGAGCAGCATCTGCGCGAGCCGCGACGACATCTGATAGCTGCCCAGTTGGGCCGGCCCGAGTAATTTGCCGACCACCACCTTGTCGAACTGGTTGAGCAGCAGATTGATGACGCTGCTTGCCCAGATCCAGCGGCTGAAGCCGACATAGTGGCCGATGCCCGACCATACGGCACGGATCGGCGGGCGCGGTTTCATGGTCGCCCAGGTCAGCGTGCTTTTCAGGCTTTCGCCGGCCACGAGACCGATCAGCACCGAGGCCGCGCCGGCGCCGGAATACGCGAGCACGAGTCCGACCGCGCAATCGGTGAACGCCGCCGCCACTTCCACTCCGGCGATGTGCTGGAAACGCCGCTCGCGCTGCACCACGTAATACGCAGGCGAAGCAAGACCGCGCAGCAACGGCAGCAGCGCTGCGAGCTGGATCAGCACCAGCGAGCCGTTCAGATGGAACTGGCTGCTCAGCAACGGCGCGAGCGCGACCAGCAGCAGCGAGATCAGCACGCCTCGCGCCGTCAATGTCGTCCACACCGCACCGAGTTGCGAGCGCGACGGCGGATGTTCGCCCTGAATGACCGCCTGCGCGAGTCCGGTATCGGAGAGTGCCTCGGCAATCGCCACCGCGAGCAAAGCCACGCTCACGCTGCCGATCGCCGCCGGCCCGAGCATCCGGCCAATCGCAAGGAATTTGATCGCTACAAGTCCACGCACGGCGAACTGTTGCAGCAGGACCCACGTCGCCGCGCTCGCGCCGAAGCTGCCCGCCATCGAGAACGCCGGAAGCCTGATCGCCCGCAAGCTGTTTCTCCGTCGAATCGCAGCGCCATCGAATCGGCCACGCACAGCGATTTCATGCATCGCTGCGAACGCCGCCGGCGCATAATCGGTTAGGTTGCACCAGCAAGCTGGCGAAATTTTTCATCGAATTCCAAGCACGACCTTACCGCGAGAGAATCGCTAACAACCGCCATCAGCTAGGCTGGTTCAGCCGAAGCCGGAGCCCCCTAGTACGTTTACCCACAAAGCGGGGCAAATTAGTGGTTCCACGGATTCCGGCAGTGCTAACGTTGCTCAGCCAGGGCCGGGCGGGAACCGGCGTCCGGGCACTTTTTCACACAACGCAAATGGCTGCCGACGCAATGGAACAAGACTATGTCCTGATTGTGGAACCGAATCTCACCGGCCACCGCTGGCGATATGTCGAGTGGACCATGCAGGCCTGCGCGGAGGCCGGCTATCCGTGCATGCTCGTGACCGAATGCGCGAATGAAGATCACCGGCTTGCGCGGCAGATCACCGCCGCCAACCGCCCGGATCAGCAGATCGCCTTTGTCGATCCCGAGGAGCGGCCGCGCAACCGCCTGCGCGAACCCAACGAATACTGGCGTTTCCACCGCTATTTCAAGCGCGTGTACACGATCATCAGCCGCATGCAGGCAATCCGGCTCGTGGTGGTGCCCTACGTCGATTACTTCTTTTACTCGCTGCCGTTTCTCGGCTCGCCGTTCGGCGACACGCCGTGGATCGGCATCACGATGCGCGCGACGTTCCATCATCACAAGGTCGGCATCAAGGCGCCCGATCGTCCATTCGTCAACGCGGTCAAGGCGCAGCTCTTCAAGCGCGCGATCCGCACCGCCGGCCTGCGCACGCTGCTGACGATCGACCCCACGTTGCCGGAATGGGCGGCGCGCAGTACGTCTAAGCACAGCGCGGCCATCGCCTACGTGGCCGACCCCTTTCCCGACGAACAGGCGGAAAACCCCGCGCTGGCCCGCCTGCGTCTGGGACTGGATCCCGATCAGCGCTATCTGCTGGTGTACGGCGCGATCACGGAACGCAAAGGCATCTACGAACTGGTGCATGCACTCACGCGTCTCGACCATGCGCCTACGCTGATCGTCGCCGGCGAACAGGACACGGGCACGCGACACTTCATGCGCAATCACGTGCGCAGCCTCACGCCCGCGCCGCTGATACTCGACGCCTTCATTTCCAACGACACGGAGCGCGACCTGTTCTCCGCGTGCGACGCGGTCTGGCTCGGCTATAAGGGACACTACGGCATGAGCGGCGTGCTGGTGCAGGCGTACCGCTTCGGCAAGCCCGTCATCGCGACGGAAGACGGTTTGATCGGCTGGTTCAGCCGGCGTTGCGAACTGGGGCCGATTCTGAGCGACCTGAGCTCCGCGTCGATCGGCCGTGCGATCAATGAAACGATGACTTCATGGCCGCACGCGCCGCAAGCCGCGCCATCCGCACGCGACGATCTGCTGTCGCGCCATACGCTCGGCCAGTTCAAGCAGACCCTGCTGCAGCAGATGGCCTGATTACGCAGTAGCGGGCTTTCCAAAAAAACGCGAGGCGTCCATCGATACGATGGACGCCTCTGCACATAGCGCGTCAGTCAATGGCCGGATACGCGCGTAGCCGGCCACATTCCCTTTCACTCAGGACAACTGGCCACCGGCGGTGACGGGCACTTCCTCGCGCACCGAACTGCTGCGCTTTTCCGGGAACAGCGCGTTGCGCATGAGCAGGAACGGATACTCGATCGCACGCGTGGTCACGTAGCCGATCGCAATCGCGATCGCAAACTGCGCCGTGAGGGCGACAACCCAGATGAGGCTCGGCGCGAGCCCCATTGCGGTCGCTTTGCGAATCAGCATGTCGCCGGGTGCGAGCGCGAGCGAATGCCACAAGTAAATACCGTACGAATAGAGGCCGATCCAGGCCACGCCGCGATAGATCCACAAGGTACGCAGCGATCCGGAGTACTCCAGCACCAGCACGATCAGCGCGGCGAAGCCGATTGCCTGGATCGTGTAGCCGATGCTTTCATCCAGTGCGAGATTCTTCGTGGCGAACGCGAGCCATGCGCAAAGCAGGACGACGCTGAAGATCAGCAGCCACTTGCGCTTTGCAAGCTGGTGGTAGACGCCCGGCTTCATCCAGTAGATCGCGGAAAGGATCACGCCGACCAGCAAACTGTCGATACGGTATTGCGTGTACGCGAATGCCGCCTCGAGATTGCCGCCCGCGACGGCGAAGCACCGCGCGGTGAGCACCACTGCGCAGATCCCCGTGAGCACGCCGACGATCGTCCACGCGCCGAGACGCCAGCGCGCGAACAGAAGCAGCAGCGCGGGCAGCACCAGATAAAAGTGTTCTTCAACCGCAAGACTCCAGGTCTGCGTAATCGACGTACCCAGATAATTCTGCAGGTGAGTCAGGTTCTGGATCAGGAAGGTATTCCACGGGTGCCTTCCGGCCAGCACATGAAAGATGATCAGCACGTAATACGCGGGCCAGATACGGAAAATCCGCCGGATGATAAAACGGCGCGCATCCACATGGCCCGTTTCGGCGTACTGCCGAAGCAGCAGCCCGCCCACCAGAAAGCCGCTGAGCGTAAAGAACAGGTTCACACCTTCGCGGCCGAAATTCTTCAGCGGGTACTCAATAATCTGGATGAGGTAATTGCCGGTATGAACAGCATGAAAGTGAAAACCCATCACCATAATGATGGCAATGCCGCGCACGAAGTCCAACTCGACCGCCCGCCCGGCTGTTGCGGGTCCCGCCCCGCCGAATAATTTCATGTTGTTCTCCCCTATCGACCCGAGTTGGCGCGTCAGCGCCTTACTCTGGTCCTATGCAAATGCTGTCGACCGGAGTTGCGCGTTGCTCCGGTCCCATGCAAGCTGGTTGCAGTCTCTCTCGCAGGGCACGGCCCTTTTTGCATATTCGGTGTCGGCAAGCGTGCGTGCGCGCCAACTTCAAGGCATTGGCCGACAACATACGCAAGTTTGCGCACGTCTTGCAGAGCATGCGCTTTCCGTTGCCGCCAGAACCCAGGCAATGTTCGACGAATGCGGCCCAGCCAACTAACGGGCGTGGAGATTCCTTCAAAATAACCCGATGCGAGACCGTCCGCTAAAGACCGACGGCGGACCGAACGCGACGGGGAGGAATCGGTAATGCGTCATCAGTATGCAACGCCCTGGATATGGATTTTCCTGATACCGCTTGCGTTCGACTATAAGGCGACCGACGCGAATACAGGTCACTTCGCGCAATTCATCTTCGTCCTTCCGGCGATCGCCGCGGGGATTGCTCTGCTTCTCATCGCACCGCGCTTTCACGAGCGTTCGCGGCTGCGCTCGGCCGTTACGTGGAGCATGATGCTGTGCGTGTTCGGCAGCATCGTCGCGCAACTGGTTCAGGACAATGATTCCGGCAACTATCTGCGGGTGCTGCTGCCGTTCATCCTCTTCATGCTCGGCTATCTCGTGGCGTGCCGCCCGTGGAGCGAGTTTCGCATCGGCCAGTTCGAAAAAGCCCTGTTCGTCGCCAATGTGATCAGCCTCGTGTTCACCATGGTCTACGGTATGGCCACGGGCGGCGATCTCGAGGACGTGCGTTTCCGTATCCTCTCCGTGACCCTGCTGGGTTTGCAAGGCGTGTTGCTGCACGAATTCGTGGTGGCGAAGCGTTTTTCCCTTTTTACCGTGGGCGTGTTCGCGCTTAGCATCCTGATTGAGCTGCTGAGCGTCACCCGCAGCGTGCTGGTCGGCACCGTGCTGCTGTTCCTGATCGCCGTGGCGCTCAGCGCGCCGTCGATCCAGCATATCTGGCGCGCCATGAGCCGCAGCATCATCATCGGTGCCGTGCTCGCCGGCATGGCGGGCGTCGCCGCCTTGAGTTTCCCGACCGTCGCCGAGCACTGGACGCAGCGCATTTTCGCTTCCGAGGAAACCCGCTCCGGCAAGGATCCGACCACCATCACGCGTCTCGCGGAAATGCGTGACCAGTACGATCAGGTGACGGCGGACCCGGCGGCGTTATGGTTCGGCGAAGGCTACGGCCATTACTATCGTTACTCGCCGGTCTATCTGCCGGATCTCGCCGGCCAGATCAGCGAGAAAGACTTCTATGCGATCAATGAATGGGCCGCGGGACACAACTTCTGGGTCTATCAGTTCTTCGCCGGCGGCCTGCTGTTCGGCCTCGCCATGCCGTTGGTCACGCTCGCGGCGCTGGCGATCTGCTTCTTCTCGTATCGATACTGGCGCTCGGTTGTGCCCGACGCGCCCATGTTGCCGGTGCTGGGGCGCGCCATCATGCTGTTTGCCGCGTTACCCGCCACCTCGATCGGCGGCAATCCGCTCGGGCCGCGTTTTTCGGGCCTGATATTCGGCGTCGCGCTCGGCTTGATGATCGCCACTCACGCGCGTTTGCAGCGTGCACTGCCGGCGCGCGCGAAGCGCTTGCGCCGCCCGCCATACGTGCGTCCGGACGTAATGCCTGAATTGCCCGGCAGGATCCAACCCGGAATGGGCCGCGCCGATCTGCCGTCCACGCTCGGCATGTCGCGCACGGCCAATACCGCGCGCGATTCCAGCCAGTTCGGCGCCCTCGTTTCGCACACGCCGCCCAGGCATCGCTCCAACCGACCCGATATCGCCCGATGAAAATTCTCCACCTGCTTGCAAGCGTCGATCCACGCGCCGGCGGTCCGGTTGAAGGCGTTCGCCGCAGTGGCGCGGCCATGCAGGAAGCCGGCCACGAAATCGAAGTGGCCACCTGCGACGCGCCCAGCGAGGCCTACCTTGCGGCTTTCCCGTTTCCGGTCCACGCGTTCGGCCCGACGAGGGGCCGCTACAGCTTCAGCGAGCGCCTCGCGCCCTGGCTCGCCGCCAACGCGAAACGCTTCGACGCGGTGATCGTCCACGGCTTGTGGCAATACCACGGCTTCGCGGCATGGAAAGCACTGCACGGCAGCGACGTGCCGTATTACGTGTACGTGCACGGCATGCTGGACCCGTGGTTCAAGGAGGCTTACCCGCTCAAGCATCTGAAGAAGTGGCTGTACTGGCCGTGGGCCGAATATCGGGTACTGCGCGATGCGCGCGCCGTCATCTTCACGACCGAAGAAGAGCGCACGCGGGCGCGCCAGTCGTTCTGGCTGTACAAGGCGCATGAACGCATCGTGCCGTTCGGCGCGAGCGTGCCGCAACTCGAAGCCGCACCGCTGCGCCAAGCGTTCCTGCAGGCCGTACCGAGTTTGCGCGGCAAGCGCATCGTGCTGTTTCTCGGCCGTGTGCACGCGAAGAAAGGCTGCGATCTGCTGATCGACGCATTCGCACGCATTGCCAGCCGCGATCAGACGCTGCACCTCGTGATCGCCGGTCCGGACGAAACCGGCTGGGGCGCGACACTGCGCACCCGGGCGCAGGCAGCCGGTGTCGCGCATCGCGTGAGTCTGCCGGGCATGCTGCAAGGCGAGCTGAAGTGGGGCGCTTTTCATGCGAGCGACGTGTTCATTCTGCCGTCGCATCAGGAGAATTTCGGCGTGGCGGTGGCCGAGGCGCTCGGCTGCGGACTGCCGGCGCTGATCTCCGACAAGGTCAACGTATGGCGCGAGATCGAAGCCGACGGCGCGGGGATGGTAGCCGCGGATACCGTCGACGGTACGGAAAAGAATCTCGTACGCTGGCTCGATCTGGACGACACGGCTCGCGAAGCAATGCGTGCGCAGGCGGCCCGCACATTCAATGCGCGCTTCCGGGTCGAGACTATGGTCAGTTCACTGACTGCCCTGCTGGAGTCCAAGGGTAGCCACGAAGAAGTGCGCGAAAACACGCTCACCACGCTGCGCGAAGCGACCCAGCAAAGCCGCTGACGCGCGGGGTCGATCACACGCGCAGCAAACCGCGCGGAAGCTCACAACCTCACGGCGCTACCGCTCAAACCGAAGCTAACGCGCCCAATACGCGCCAGCTTCGGCCGTCTTCATTGCGCGTTCACTGCTCCTTCATCAACGGCGTCAAGGTCGAGGCCGCGATCGGCAACGTATCGACCTGAGGCGGCGCCTGAAGCGACATGGCGGCGCTGTTCGCCGCTTCGCCCCGTGTATCGCCGACGAGCTCCGGCAAATCGAGCTGCCGTTTCAGATGACCGGCGAGACGCAGCGCCAGCGCCGCAATCGTGATGGTCGGAAAATTGGCGCCGACAGTCGGAAACACCGAACTGCCGCCAATGTACAGATTGCTGATCCCGTGCACCTTGCAATCGCGATCGACCACGCCCTCGCGCGGCGAATCGTGCATGCGCGTGGTGCCCATGTGGTGCCATGTGCCTTCCAGTTTCGCCGGCCACGTCCGGCCTTCGAGCGGCTCGTCGAGCGTGACGTCCGCGACGTTCGCCATCCGCAATTCCTGTGCGAGCAACTGGAACGTCTTGTCGAAAGTGCGCTGCACCTGTTCGCCGAGGCGCCACTCCACCCGCACGCGCGGCATGCCGAAGTGGTCGCGCCTGTCCGCCGACAATGTCACGCGGCTATCCGGATTGGGCACCGCTTCGACGATAGCCTGCAGCGTCACGTCCGTGATCAGCGCGGGCCATTGCAACAGCCGCGTCAAACCGAAACCGACGGTGTGCAGCGGGTGCGCAATCATGGTTTCGATGTCGCGCTTCAGGCTGCGGCCAGGCTGATCCTTGCCCATCAGCGCTTCCTTGCAGCGGATCAGCGCCTCGGAACCCGCGCTGCCTTCGCCGTACCATTTCGAGTAGAGCCAGACGCGTGAATTGAGCAGCTTCTCGCGCTCCATCCATTCCTGTTTCGGCGCGAACTGCGACGAGATCTTCGTGCCGTGCGCCGACACCGCCGCATTCTGGTAGTGATACTTGATGTCGTACAGCTTGTTACGCGCAATGCCCGGACGGAAGCGCACTTTGCCCGACATCATGCGCGGATGATCCATGAAATAGCGGCCGACCAGATCGTTGGCATTGCCGAGACCGGCGGCCTGCACATTGTTCGACGCGAGCAGCAAACGCGCGTTTTCAATGCCGCCTGTAGCCAGCACGAAAATCCTCGCAGTCATCGAGATTCTGCGGCCGCTGATCGTGCCTATCTTCACCGCGGAAATCGTCGTGCCTTGTGCGTCGGCGTCGATATTGAGCACGTTCGCATGGAGGAACACGCGCACTCGCGTGGAGCGCGACAGTTCTTCTCGATACGTCTTGCCGAAGCGCACCGGCGGGCTGAACTGCGCGACGGTATCGCGCATATCGCCGGTGGCGAGCGGCAGGCGGCGCACGTCCTGGCGCCCAATCTCGCGCTCCCAGTACGCGGGGTCGAAATTCTGCGGGCCGAGCTTCAGCAGTTCATGCGTGCGCGCATAATAAGGCGCCAGTTCATCGAGCCCGAACGGCCAGCCGCTGTGCGCGATCCAGTCGCGCTTTTCGAAGTCCCAGGGGTCGAGCGGGCGGCACCAGCCGCCCCAGCAGTTGCTGCTGCCGCCGAAATACCGGCTGCGCGAGCCGTCCGCAAACGTGTAGGGAAGCCCGATGTTCTCGCCGCGATAAAGATCGCGGGTCGCGTCGTCAGGTCCGAAGCCGCCGCTTTCGAGCACGCAGGCATCGATACCGGCCCGCGACATTTCGAGCGCGAGCGTAATTCCCGCGACGCCTGCGCCGATGATGCAGACCGTCGTTTCAATGACCGTGTTTTGTTCAACAGTACGCGTATCGATGAACATCCCCTACTCCCCATCTTCTTCACGCATTTCCTGAGCGCGTCACGGTTCGCCAGCCAGCGCTGGCAACCAGGCCACGCAAACGTCGCAACCGGACCCTGCTTTGCAACCGCCAGCGGATGCCGCTCGCCAGATAGCGCGACAATCCCTTTGCGGCAACCCACATTCCGGCAATACGACCTCGGCCTCCCCAGCGTACGAACGCTGTGGTTCTATGTCTGTGGCTCAGGTCACGGAGTCGAACCGTTTCCTGATAAAACGGCATGGATTTCCGCCGTACACGCCCTCGGCCTCCAGCGAACGATGCACGACCGACGAAGGTGTCACGACCGCCGAACGGCCGATCGTCACGCCCATTTGCACCACGCACTTCGAAGTGATCCAGACGCCGTCCTCGATGACGATCGGCGCGACGTGCAGATCCATCGTGGTGCTCATATCGTGTGAGCCGGCGGTGAGGAACGTGCCTTGAGAAATGCACACGTTCGAGCCGATGCGAATCAGCGTCTGGTTATAGATCCAGACATCCACACCGAACCAGCAGTTGTCGCCCACTTCGAGATTCCACGGTGCCTTCACGCGCAGCGGATGCACAAAGCGGCAGCCTGTACCGATCTTCGCGCCGAACAGGCGCAACAACGCAACGCGCACGGATGAAAGCGGCAGCAGCTTGTTGTTGATCACGCAGGCTTCCAGCACGAACCAGATGAGTTCGACGAGCGCGCCGCGCTTTGCCTGATAGTTTCCCTTTCCGGCCTGCCCCAGATCGATGACGCGGCCGTTTTCGCACGCGCCTCCGGCTTGCGGCACGCGTCCGATCTGCGGATCGTCGGCAACGTTACCCATCAGCTTTCTCCGAACCACGAACAGTGGTAAACATACGCAGGCCTGCCAGGCAAACTCATTACATTATGTTGCGGCGCCTTGCGGGACTTTGCACTGTGGCCGTGCCGGCAAGCGTTTTGGCGGCTACACGCGTACCGGTTGGCGCACGATAGCTTTATCCCGACAGCATCTCCCTGGGGAACAAGATGACCACCTCGCTTCGACACACCGCTACCTGGATGTTTTTCGCGATCGCATCGTGCGGGTTGCCGGCGTTCGCGCAGAATGCCGCGCCCAATCCCGCAGCGGCCGCACCCGCTCCCGCCGCGACCGCCACCAACGACTATGGCGTCAACGCACAGCTTCCCGCCAACCGGCGCGCCGCGCATCGCAACAGCGAGCAGGCGCTGCTCGGCGCACCGAACCCATACGGCACGGACAACATGCAAGGCAATACCGACGACGCCCAGCGCAACGCGCTGCTCGACACGCAACGCATGACGGTGCTGGGCGGCGGCCAGGGCGCACAACCGGCGCTCGGCAAAAGTCAGCGCAAAGCGCCGGCCGCGGCGGCCAACGGCCAGGTGCGCGTGGCCGGCCAGCCAGGCCGCCCGAACCCCGCTACCCTGACGCCCGAAGGCGCGGCAACCGCCGCTTATGCCGATCCCTATGCGGGCAAGCGCGGCGTTTATCGCTCTCCGTGGTGATATCAGCTTCATGACCAGGCCGCGTACCGGATCAATCCGGCGCGGCTTCCTCCGCCGTGGCCGGTTTGCCTCGCGGCCGGCCCGCGGCACCTGAAGGCCGCGGGCCAAAAGAGGATGGCGCGCCCGTCGCACGAGTTGCGCCTTTCGCGCCTTTCGCATCTTTCCCCCCCGACTCACGCAGCAGCACCGCGAGCCGTTCCTCGAAGGTACGAATCGTCGACTCCGGCGAGAGAGCGCGCTCCGCGTGATTGCGCGCGGCCTTGCCGAGCGCCGTGCGCCGTTCCGCATCGCTGGCCAGTACGGTGATCGCCGCCGCCAGCGCTTTCACGTTGCCCGGCGGCACGACCACGCCGCGCGGCGCCACGGCTTCGTAGAGTGCCGTGCCTCGGCGCGCCATTGCGATGGTTGCGCGGCCGCTCGCGAACATTCCGGTGAGCTTGGACGGCATGACCAGATCCGCCGCGTCGCCGCGTTGCGGAAGTACGTGAATATCGGCGAGATTGAGCAGTTCGTTCAGGCGTTCCACCGGTTGCAGCGGCATGAACACGCAATTCGTCAAACCGGAGCAGCGTTCGAGCAGATTCTCTTTCGCGGCGCCACTGCCACAGAACACGAAGGTGAGGTCGGGACGGGCGGCGAGCGCGACCGCCGCGTCGGCGAGTGTTTCAATGCCCTGCTTAGCGCCCATGTTGCCGGAGTACAGCACCACTTTCTGCTCCGCGGGAATCCCGAGGAGACGACGGAACTCGCTCGGCCGTGCCAGCGGGAAAATAGTCGACACATCGACCCAGTTCGGCAGGCAGACCACCTTCGATGCATCGACACCCTTGGCCGTCGCGCGCGCACTCATCTGCCGCGTAATCGACGACACCGCATCGAAGCGCTTCAGCAACGCGCTTTCGATCCAGCGTGCCGTGCGGGCCGCGCGCGAGCTTTTCAGCAGACCCAGATCGAAGGCCGCATCGACCTCGTAGTCCTGAATATGCAGCCATGCACTCGCGCGTGTGATACGCGCGAGCATCAGCGAGGCCGGCGCACACATCAAGGTCGGCGCGATCAGCATCACCGCGTGCGGACGCCACAGCGCCTGCCATGCGAGCAACGGTAACGAAGTCGCCGCGAAAGTGGCCAGATGCAGCATGCGCTTCAGGCCACTCGGGCGCGACGGCACCCACAGCGGTGCGCGCCAGATCGCCACGCCGTCGCGCGTCTCGTGCTGATACCGCCACGACGCGTAGCCCTCTGCAACGCGCCACTCGGGGTAATACGGCGGCGCGCACACCACGCGCACTTCATGCCCGCGCTCAGCCAGCAGCACGGCCATTTCCGCCGTGTACTTGCCCACCCCCGTCAGTTCAGGCGCATAGTTGATGCCGTAGATCAGTATCTTCATCGTGACTGCCAGAACGGGTTAGGGCTTCGTGCGCGCGACGCGGTTGTGCGGGGCGACTCAATCGCTCAACATCAACGCACAACCACGGGCGATATTGGCAGCCGCGGAAGGCGGGTCGAAACGGCGAATCACATCCATGCACCGTCGCGCGGTGCCGCCCGCATCGGCGAACGCCTCCATTGCCTTGAGCATGGTGCGCTGCAGCCCGGCGACGTCGCCCGCTGTAAACGCGTAGCCGCTCACCCCGTCGATCACCAGTTCCGGCACGCAGCCGCAGCTCTCGCTGACCACCGCCGGGCAACCGTGCGCGAGCGCTTCGTTGACCACCAGTCCCCACGGTTCGCTGTAGCTCGGCAGGACCATGCAGGTTGCGCCGTAATACTCCTGTGTTAGCGGCTCGTCCTGCAAACTGCCGACGAACGTCACCGCGTCGCCGAGTTCGAGCTCGGCCACCTTCGCATGCAACACGTCGGCCATCGGGCCGGTGCCGACAATGCGCAGCTTCGCCGCCGGAATCCGTCGCCGCAATCCGGCAAGCGCCTCGATCAGCGTGCCAATACCTTTCTCTTCGGACAGGCGTCCCACGAACAGAAACACCGGTGGATTACCCGCGCGAGCGGCGACCCGCTCGACTAGCGCACGTTCCGGCGAAAACGAACCCGGCAGCGCGGCCGCCTGGCACGGCACGAAAATCTTGTCGCGCTTCGCGCCGAGCGACAGCAGATACTCGCGGCTGCGCTCGCCGAAACCGAAATAGCCGTCGCACAGCGAGAAAAACACACGCTTGGGAATCGACGTCAGCAGCTTCTTGGGCCGGTCGCGCGCGGTCGAATCGCAGAACACCGCGCGCCGTTTTCCGGTCACGATGCAGGCTGCGAGCATCGCCCAATATTCGGGCCGGTGGTAGCCGGGCAGCACGATCAGATCCGACTTGGTGCGCAAGACTTCCCACGTGAGCCGCGCGATTAGCTTCATGGTCGGCACGTCTTCGTAGCAGCCGTCGAAGAGCTTTTGCATCGGATAGCGGTGAAACGAATAATCGACGTCGGAAAAACCGACGCGGTCGTGCTCCGTATCCGCGATCTGCACCATCGAATAGCGAATCGCTCCGGAAGCCGAAATGTTATGCAAGGCGGAAAACACGACACCCTTGTGGCGCGACCACACCACGTTGTGGAAGATCGTGACTGACGCTGTCATTTTTATGCCACTCCTCGAAAAATCGTCCTGCGTGCATCGCGCGTTGGTGCGCATGCATAGCGTTCCAGGCGGTCCTTTACGGCAAACCCGCGCTGAAGCGTCAATTCGTGCGGCTAAGCCTCGACGGCGGCAACGGGCGTCGAACCGGCGTGTGATTCGACGAAATCCCGATACGTGGATGCGATACCGTCCTCGAGAGCGATAGTTGCCTGCCAGCCCATTTGCACGAGCCGCGAGACGTCGAGCAGCTTGCGGGGTGTGCCGTCGGGTTTCGAGGTGTCGAACACGAGTTCACCGTCGAAGCCGGCCACCTTGCAGATGCATTCGGCCAGTTCGCGAATCGACAGATCCTCACCCACGCCGACGTTGAAGAGTCCCTCTGTCACGTTGTGTTCGAGCACGAACAGCGTGGCCGCGGCGAGATCGTCGACGTGCAGGAACTCGCGGCGCGGCGTGCCCGAACCCCACACCGACAACGTGGGGTCACCGTTCAGCTTCGCTTCGTGCGCCTTGCGCAGCAGCGCCGGCAACACGTGGCTGCTGTTCAGGTCGTAGTTGTCATTCGGACCATACAGATTGGTCGGCATCAACGCGACGTACTGGGTGTTGTACTCGCGGTTGTAGGCTTCGCACAGCTTGACGCCGGCGATCTTCGCGATCGCGTAGGCGTCGTTGGTCGGCTCCAGCGGCGAAGTCAGCAGATACTCCTCGCGGATCGGCTGCGGACATTGCTTCGGATAGATGCACGAGGAACCGAAGAACACCAGTCGCTCGACCCTGGCGCGGTACGCCGCATGAATCACGTTGGTTTCGATCACCAGGTTTTCATAGATGAACTCACCCGGCCGGGTCGCGTTCGCGAGAATGCCGCCCACGCGCGCGGCCGCGAGCAACACTACGTCGATCCTTTCGCTTTCGAAGAAGCGATTCACGGCCCCCTGATCCGTCAGATCGAGCTCCTGACGCGAACGGGTGATCACGTTCTGATACCCGTCGGCGACAAGGCGCCTGACGAGCGCGGAGCCGACCATGCCCCGGTGGCCCGCAACAAAGATGCGTGCTTGTTTGTTCATCGCAAGTTACTCGTGATGTTCCAGCGCCGTGAAGCCGGCCAGCGTGACGAGCGCGTCACGTCGGGCAATCTGATAGTCCGCGCGCACCATTTCCTTGACCAGCGAGGCGAACGGCGTGGTCGGCTGCCAGCCGAGCTTCGCATGCGCCTTGGACGGATCGCCGAGCAGCGTCTCGACTTCGGCGGGCCGGAAGTAGCGCGGATCGACACGCACGATCACGTCTCCGGGCGACATCTTGATCTCGCGCCCTTCCACTTTCTCGACAATGCCGATTTCATCCACGCCGGTGCCCTCGAAGCGCACGGTGACGCCGAGCTCGGCGGCCGCGTGCTGCACGAACTGACGCACGCTGTATTGCACGCCGGTGGCGATCACGTAATCCTCCGGCTGCTCCTGCTGGAGCATGCGCCATTGCATCTCCACGTAATCGCGCGCATGGCCCCAGTCGCGCAACGCCGACAGATTGCCGAGATACAAGGTCTTCTGCATGCCCACCGCGATACGCGCGACAGCGCGCGTAATCTTGCGCGTCACGAACGTCTCGCCGCGCACCGGCGATTCGTGATTGAACAGAATCCCGTTGCACGCATAGAGACCGTAAGCCTCGCGATAATTGACCGTGGTCCAGTACGCGAACAGCTTGGCGACGGCATACGGGCTGCGCGGATAGAACGGCGTGGTCTCCGACTGCGGCACCTGCTGCACGAGGCCGTAGAGCTCCGAGGTCGAAGCCTGATAGAAGCGTGTCTTTTCCTGCAGCCCGAGAATCCGGATCGCTTCGAGAATCCGCAACGCGCCGAGGCCGTCCGCGTTCGCGGTGTATTCGGGCTCCTCGAACGACACCGCAACGTGGCTCTGCGCGGCGAGGTTGTAGATCTCGTCGGGCTCGACACGCTGGATCACGCGCAGGATGCTGGTCGAATCGGTCAGATCCGCGTGATGCAGAAAGAGCCGCTGGTCCGGATCGTGAGGATCGCGGTACAGGTGATCGATCCGGTCTGTATTGAACAGGGATGACCTGCGTTTGATGCCGTGTACGTCGTAATCCTTGGCAAGCAGCAACTCCGCCAGATACGACCCGTCCTGTCCTGTGATGCCGGTGATCAGCGCGACCTTACGTTTCATGGAGCATTCTCCTCGTTAACCTTTCAGTCCTGGTGCCGCAACCTCGTTGAGCCTTGTCTGACCACCAGCCGTTCGCCGCCATTTCAACCGGCGATGCTGTCGTAGCCGTAGTAACCGCCTTGATAACCCGAGCCGAGGAACGCCCCTTCCTGCGGCACGTCGGTCAGCAGCACGCCCCGGAGCGCCACGCCGCCGTTGCGCAGTCGCTTGGCCGTTTCCATGACCTCGTTGAGCGGATGGCGGCCGTGGCGCACCACCAGCAGCGTCGTGCCCGCGTATTTGCCGATCAGCGTCGAATCGGTCACCGCCAGAACCGGCGGCGTATCGACGATCACGAGGTCGTAGTGCGACTTCAATTCTTCGAGCATGGTTTCGAAGCGCTTGCTCATCAGCAGTTCGGCCGGATGCGAAGGCAGCGTGCCCTTGGCGAGCACATCGAGGCCCGGCAGCACGTCGCGCTGGATCATCGCGTTCAGGTCGCCGCCGCTCAGCACGTCGGACAGGCCCGGCTGATGACCGATACCGAAATGCGAGTGCACGTCGCCGCGCCGCATATCGCCGTCGATGATCAGCACGCGCTTGTTCGCCGACGCCACCAGCGCCGCAAGATTTACCGAGAGGAACGACTTGCCGGAATCGGGCCGTGAGCCGGTGATCATCACCACGTTGTTCTCGGCGTGATCGAGCGAGAGCTGCAGCGAGGTGCGCAGATTGCGCACGCCTTCCACGGCGATGTCTTCCGGCGCCTGCTGTGCCAGGACATGCAGCCCGCGACGGCGCAGCATGACGTTCTCCTGCAGCTTCAGCTGGGTCTGGCTGCGCGGCACCACCGCGAACACCGGCACGCCGAGCATGCCTTCGAGTTCGTCCGGACGTTCCACGCCGCCGTACATGGCGCGCTTGAAGAAGGTCAGCAGAATACCGAGCACGAGGCCGCCGCCGAGCGCGATCAGGATCGCGATCACGCGCTTCGGACGCACGGGTTCGTCGGGCGCTTCGGCGAAGTCGACCACGCGCACGTTGCCCACCTGCCCGGCCTTCGCCACGCGCAGTTGCTGCGCGCTGTTCAGCAGATTGGTGTACAGCTCCGTGTCGACGTGCACGTCGCGCAGCAGACGCAATGCGGTCTGCTCCGTATCCGGCATGACCGCCACGCTGCGGTTCATGTTGGCCGCCGCGCCTTGCAACGCGGCGATCTGTGCGTCGAGCGCGGCCACCGCCGGGTGATTCGCGGTGAAGCGTTGCGACATCTCCGCGCGTTGCTGCTGCAGATCCATCAGCTTGGTCTTGTTATCGACGATCTGTTGCAGCAGCAAGCGGCTTTCTTCACCGAGGTCGACGGTGCCGTGCGTGTTGCGGAACTTGTTGTAGCGTTGCTCGGCGTCGTCGAGTTCCTTGCGCAAGCCCGGCAACTGCTGATCGAGAAAGGCGAGCATGTGCTCGGCCTCGGTCGAACGGCTCTCGACATCCTGGCGCACGAACTCGCGCGCCATGCTGTTGACGATCGCCGCGGTCAGCGCGCTGTCGCCGCCTTCCAGACTCGCGCGGATCACGCCGGATTGCAGCGTGGTTTCCTGCACCACCAGGGCCTTTTGCAGCCGGTCCACGGTGCTCAGCGTGGAAGCGCGCGACAGTTCGAAGCGCGAGCCGGCCGGGCCGACCAGCTTGTCCACGTGCAACGTGATCGGGCCGTCGGCGGTATCCGTTTCCACGGTCTCGCCCACTTTACCCGACAGGATCGCGATACCGTTCTTGTCGCGCAGCACGTATGAGCCGTCATTGCCGGCAATCAGCGTGAAGGTGGTGTCGTACATGTCCTTCGACGTGTCGAACTGCGACACCGTAATGGCCTCGTCACCCCATGCATAGCCGGACAGGTTGATGAACTGCGGCAGCCTGAAGCCCCATTGCCCGTTCACCAACCCCGCGATCATTCCGCCGATGATCGGAAAATAACGCGGCCCCGCCGTGATATCGAGGTGCAGCTTCTTGACGGTTTCTTCCGTGACGAGCCGCGACTTCAGCAACTCGATCTCGGCCGCCGTGGAAGGCTTGGTGTCGAACATGCCGGTGAGCGGCGGCAAGGAGTCCTTGCCGTTCGCATTGGCATTCGCCGTCTTGTCCTCGACGTGAAACAGAACATCCGCGCGGTAGGTCGGCGGCGCGAGGAAGGCGTACGCGCACCCCAGCGCGAGCGCGATCAGCGTCACCATCGCGATCGTGCGCCAACCTCGCACGATCGTACGCAGATAGTCCGAGAGGTGAAGCTCGTCCGGTCCGGACACGTCGGTATAGCGGTTTTCGAAGTTGATTGCCATTTTCTTCACCCAACAAAGCCCGGCGGTTCAAGATCACGTTTGTGCGGTTGTTATTTCGCGAGGACGGCGCCCGTTACAGCCGCGTTGATCGCCGGCAGCAGCAGGTTCAACACACGGTTGAAGCGGACCAGTCCGCCTTGACCGACGTACACCACGTCTTTCGGCTGCAGTTCGAACTGATTGGCGAGCACCATCGAAACCGGCGAAGTAGCATCGAGGTGGTACACCTCGGGCGCTTCGCTCGTCGAATTGCGGATCACGAACAGTTGCCGGGCCGCGGCCGTGTTCGAGTCGAAGCTGCCGCTATCGGAAATCGCTTGCGAAAGCGTCAGCGAGCCGTTGCGCATCGGCAGGATGGTCGCCGGCTTGTTGACCTCGCCCATCACGTAGACACCGCTGTCTTCACGCGATGCCACCCGCAGCATGTCGCCCGGTTGCAGATAGATGTCCGACGGATTGCGGCCGCGCTTGATCAGGTCGTCCATGTTGAGCTGATAAGGCACGCCGTTGCGGATCAACACCACGCGGCTGCGGTCCGCATTCGGGCTAAGGCCGCCGCTCAGGCTGATCGCGGTCGTCAGCGACATCGGAATGTCGTTGACCGACTGGGCGCCGGGCGTGCGCACTTCGCCGTCCACATACACCTGCGCCGCGCGGAACGACGCCACCCGCACCGTCACTTCCGGCTTCTGATAGACCTTGCTCAGACGCCGCGACAGTTCCTTCTGGATCGAGGCCACGTCCTTGCCGGCCACGTGCACCGTGCCCGCATAGGGGAACTGCACGTCGCCGCTTTCATCGATCAGGAAGCCAGGCGCCGCGTCCGTCGTCTTCGTGTTCTGCGCCGGCTGACCGAGCGCTGCGGCAAGTTCGGGGTGATCCCACACGACGATCTGCAGCACGTCGCCGGGGCCGACCTTGTAAGCGGTCGGCTTGCCGAACAGCGCGAGCATCTGCGGCGACATCGGCGCGGTCGTCTGCGCCTGGTTCATCTTGCGCAGCAACGTGAGGTTGATGTCGGTGATCGGAATCTGCTGTTGCGTATTCGCTTCAGTACTGTAATCACCACCCGTGTCCTGAATTGCGGCGGGCGTGACCATCCGCTGGCCCGGTGCGATTCCGCATCCGGAAAGCAGTGCGGCAGTAGCGAAAACCAGGAGACTTCCCGTGCGTAAACCAAGCGAGCTCATGATGTTTCCTCCTTGCGCCACGGCGTTTTTCCTCGGTGGAGGTAGCGTCTGGCGTTTTGTTAACTACTTAGTAAGCGTTTCGATGCACCAGTCCGGCGACTATCGTCGCGCCGATAATCCGCATGTCGAGTGCGAATGACCAATGTCCCAGGTAATACAAGTCATGTTCCACCCGACGTTCCATCTTCTCGATGCGGTCGGTCTCGCCACGAAAGCCGTTGATCTGCGCCCACCCCGTGATCCCCGGTTTAATCCGGTAGCGATTGATATAGCCCGCGACCACTTTCTGATAGAGGTCGTCGTGCTCGAGCGCATGGGGACGCGGTCCAACGACCGACATGTCGCCACGCAACACGTTGAAGAATTGCGGCAGCTCGTCGAGGCTCGTGCGGCGCAGGAACGCGCCCACCCGGGTGACGCGCGGATCGTTGCGCGTGGCCTGCCTGACGGTGCCTTTTTGCTCGGTGTGCAGACGCATCGAGCGGAATTTGTAGATCGTGAATACGTGGCCGTCCGCGCCTTTGCGTTTCTGTTTGAACAGAACCGGACCGCGCGAGGACAGCTTCACCGCGATCGCGATTGCGAGCATGAGCGGTGCAAGGGCGATCAGCGCCGTCAACGCGAACAGGCGGTCGAAGATTTCCTTCTTCAGCATCGAGCTCGCGGACAGCGGCGAGGCCACCAGGTTGATCGCCGGCACGCCGAGCAGATCGATCACGCCGCTGCCCTCGAAGAGCGCGAGGCTGCGCACGTCCGGCATGAAGCGGATGTTCACGAGGTCGTCGCGGAATTCGCTGACCAGCGAACAGATCAGCGGCTCCTCGGAGAGCGACAGCATCAGCCACAGTTCGTGCACGTCGTTGGTCCGCATGTAGACGGCGAGCGCTTCGACCGACTCGAACACCGGCACGCCCTGGCTGATCACCGGCGACACGTCGGGACGCGCGTTGTACACGGCCGTGGCGCGAAAACCGGTGGTCGGCGCCGCATTGATCCGGCGGATGATCGCGTCGCATTGCGAGCCGCTGCCGACAATGGCGACCTGGTGCAGATTCATCCCGGCGCTGCGTGCGCTCGCCAATACCGCGTGCGTCATCAGCCGGTATGCGATCAGCAGGCCGCCGGTCACCGCCGTCCAGTACGAGAACCATAAGCGCGACACGAAGTCGATGCGATGCAGCGAATACATCAGCACGAGCGCGCTACCCTGCACCATCAGCCACGCGAGCGAAACCTGTCCGGCCAGCACCAGCTTGGAGCGGCCGCGCCATGATTCGTACACGCCGAACGCCGGAAAGATGGCCAGCGCGAACGCAGCGGAAAACATCACGAGCGCCCAATAGAACCCGGATTGAGCGAGGTAATCAAAACGGATCTGCGACGCCACCGCCGCCCCCGCCAACACCAATGCAACATCGAAAACTCGCGCGAGCAAATCCTGAAACTTGCGCATTCTGGTCACCTCGTTCTTGCCGTTCTTGTCTGCAGTTGAATCCGGCGTGCTGTTTAGGAGCAGCGGCCGTAGTTGTCGTTGAACCTCACAATGTCGTCTTCGCCGAGATAGGCGCCTGACTGGATTTCAATGATTTCGAGCGGCACCTTGCCCGGGTTTTCAAGCCGGTGGCGGGTGCCGAGCGGAATGTAGGTCGATTCGTTTTCGCTCAACAGGAACTGTTCGTCGCCGCGCGTGACGAGCGCCGTGCCGCGCACGACGACCCAGTGTTCCGCGCGGTGGTGATGCAATTGCAACGACAGTTGCGCGCCCGGCGTCACGACAATGCGCTTGACCTGGAAACGCTCGCCGTGGTCGATCGAATCGTAAAAACCCCACGGGCGGCGCACCTTGCGATGCGCGTCGGCCTCCGGCGCATGCTGCGCCTTGATGCGCGATACCAGGCCCTTCACGTCCTGCACATGCGAGCGGTCGACCACCAGCACCGCGTCGGCGGTTTCGACCACCACCACATTGGTGGTGCCGACACAGGCGACCAGCCGCCCTTCTGAATGCGCGTAGCTCGATACCGCGCCTTCGAACGTCACTCGGCCGCGGCCTGCGTTGCCGTTGGCGTCTTTCTCCATTGCGGCCCAGACTGCGTCCCAGGAACCCAGGTCCGACCAGCCGGCAGCCAGCCCGACCACGACGCCGGCCGGCTGCGCCGGCATGCCTGCGGCCGCGCCGTCCGTCGTATCCGGTTCGGCCCGTTCGGCCGTTCCGGTCAGGCGCTCCATCACCGCGTAGTCGATCGAATTCGCGGGCGCACTGAGGAACGCTTCGACCAGCGGCCGGAAATACGCGCCGTCCTGGCGGCCGCCGGTGAACGCGCGTTCGCAGGCCGAGTGCATTTCCGGCTGCAGACGCTTCAACGTATCGAGCCACACGCTCGCCCGGACGATGAAGATGCCGCTGTTCCACCAGTACATGCCCGCCGCGACATACTTCGCCGCGAGTTCTTCCGCGGGCTTTTCGACGAAACCGTCGATCGCATGGCCGCCGCCCGCCAGTTCCGCGCCGATGCGGATATAACCAAAGCCGGTATCGGGGCGCGTGGGCGGCACGCCCAGCGTCGCGATCGAACCCTGCTCCGCATACTGCGCCGCGCGTTCGAGCGCGGCCTGCAAGGCGGGCACGTCGGCGATCGAATGATCCGCGGGCATGACGACGAGAATCGCGTCGCCGCCGTCCGCGCATGCGAGCGATGCCGCCAGCGTGAGCGCCGGCGCCGTATCGCGTCGCGCCGGCTCGACAATAAGACGAGCTTCCACGCCGTTTTCATGAAGCTGTTCCGCGATCACGAAGCGGTGTTCCTCGCCGCACACGATGACCGGCGACGCATCCACTTTCCAGGCGGCGGGAAACCCGTCCATACGCCGCGCGGTAGCCTGCAGCAGCGAGTCGGAACCGACTACGTCAATCAGTTGCTTCGGGTAGTTCTCGCGCGACACCGGCCACAGCCGGGTGCCCGAACCGCCCGCCAGAATGACCGGGACGATGCGCGCGCAGCGCCCGTTCGCCATCGTGGCGCCCGCACTGCTCGGGTCGATCGACACGGCGTTCACAGTTCCCTGAGTCAACATATTCGCAATCCTTATAATTCTCAAAGATCGGCGGAAATACGGACCGGATGCCACGCTGCCGCGCGGACCTCCGGCGGGCCCCGTCGCGCTATTCGCCGACCAGTCGGCGGCTTTGAATCCGAAATTCGGTCGGCGAAATTCTCATCCGTTTGCGAAACACCTTGGCCAGGCGGTCGCCATTGCCCATGCCGGTACGCCGCGCGATCTTGTCGACCGGCAATTCGGATTCGGTCAACAGGCTGCAGGTCACCGCAAGGCGCTCGTGCAACAGAAAACTCGAGGGCGTAATGCCCATTTCCATCTTGAAGCGGCGCAGAAAGTTGCGCTCGCTCATGGCGGCGAACTGCGCCGCGTCGGCAATCGAAATCGCCTGCTGGCAATTTTCTTGCAGCCAGCGAGCGGCCGCGCGCACCTTGTCGCCGGGGCTCAGGCCGCCGTCTTCGCCGAGCAGCGGCGCGAGATTCGAGCACGAATCGGCCAGCAGGCGCTCGGCCACCGTGCGCGCCGTGGCGCTGCCGAGATCGCGCTTGATCATGGCGAGCGCACTTCTCATCGATTCGAGGCGATCGCCCGCGTCGGCGGTCTGTTCAGGTTGGCGCGCGGGTATCGGCTGCGCCTGCGAATCGCCAGCTTCCTTGCTGTCGGGCACATACGCCGCATCGAGCAGCGCGCGGCCTTCCGCGATCGGCCGGATCATGCCGGTATTGCGGCGTATGCGGCGCAGCCACGCAATCAGCCGCTCGTCGCCTGCGGCGGCGAATGCGCCCTTACCGCCCGCCACATACAACGCATCGAAACCGCCGTAATGCCGCGCGTCGAGTCCGTCAGTCCAGACCCGCAGCGCGGATGACGAAGTCACCATGCCGCCGTCGGCCGACAGGAAGGAAACGTCGTATAACCAGCCGCCCGAACCGGACGAAGCCATTTCGTTCGCGGCCTGAAACACCTCGGCAACGACCCCGGCTCCCTGCAGCGAGCAGTCGTTGAACATCAGTATCGCGATGCGACGCATACCCTTGTTCGGAGCGTGCACCCAGCGCAGCATTGCAGACTCGAGACTCGCGCAGGTCATAGTCATCCTCTCACCAGAAAACGGATCTAACTCTTCACCCGGGACGGCCACGGAGAGGCCGGCTCTGTGCAGCGCATCATAGTCACCGCCAATCAAGCATTTAGCCGCCATGACCGAAAGCGCGTACATGTTGGCGTATGGACAGGGTGACCCGCCAGGGATTTTCGGAACAACCCCGCTACCGCTGTCTTTTCAACGGATTAATTGCCGATTCCGCATATGAATGAATTGGCATTCTGCGAATGTTAATGCAAATAAAACTGGCATTTCGTACGGCACCGCACACACGGCGACTACTCGAAAACGGCCGAGTTACAACTCGAACCATCCTTCGCCAAACCGATTTGAAGTGACTTTTTCCCGCCGGAACGTCAGAATGAGCGCAGCCGGCTTCGTTATGCCGGCATCTGCTCCATGCGGGCGCCAGCCCGCGTTTCTTCTGACGATAAATCTCCGGAGTGGCAATAAGTAAAACGAACATCCAATATAAGCACTTAAGCGCGCGGCAAAATTATTTAATTGGTTGTTATTGGATCCCGCGAATATAAACATGGCGATTAATGTTTCAAACGTGAAACACCGAAATAAGACAACTTTAGACCGCGCGGCAATAGACGGGCCAGTGGCGGAATGTGTCGGATGAGAAGCGGGCTATTTCCGCCAGCGGTTTGCGGAAATACACTATGCGGTTTCCGCAACACATTGGCTGAAGGGACGCGGCCCGGCGGGTCTGACCTGGTGAACTAGCAAATGGGCGACGTGTTTGTCGTCTGGGGGAAGTACGGCGAACGGCACGGGGAACACATGTCGAATGTACGCGAACAGCGCGCGCCGCGAAAGCGCGCCGGCGGCTTTTCCGCCGTGAGTCGAGGACTGCGAGTCAGTCTGGTTGCCTCGGCGGCAGCCATCATCCTGCTCGGTCTTCCAACCGTTCGATGCGCGGCCGCAGACGCTGCACCGCAAGCGAATGGCGTGAGTGCGAGCAAGGGCGAATTCACCGCGGACGGCAGGAAGTGGACACCGTGTGCGGCGGAATACGGCACCTGCCGTTTCAGCGGAACGCGCGACGTGCTGTATGGCACGGTGCAGCAGCACGTCGTCAAGACGTTTGCGGATAGCGCAGAGTGCAACAACGCTGTCTTCGGCGATCCGGCGCCCGGCGTGGAGAAGCGCTGCGCGATGACGCAAGCGGCAGCGCCCGCAGCGAAGCCTGTCGCGAATACGGACAAGGCGTCGGGCGCTGCGGTGCAATCCGCCGCGCCCGCGGAGTTGGAGGCGCCGCGCGGACAAGGCTTGCGTTGCTCGGCACCTTCGTTGCAGGTGCCCACAGCGCAGAACGGTGATCTGCTCGAAGCCGACACGCCCAGCGACGGCACCCGTCTGTTCGCCGTGACCAAACCCTTCGCGCTTGTTTTCGCTACACGCCCCACACAAAGCGACACGCTTACCTGGCAAATACGCGACACGTGGAATGTCGTGCGCGCCAGTGGACGCTTCCCCGTTGCGGCCGGCGCAACCCTGTCCACGCTGAGTTGCGCGTCCAGCGTGGCGGGTTACTTCGCCGTGTCCGCATCGCTGGAACGCGCACATGGCCAACTCGAATCGCGCGGCACGCGTCCCGCGGGCATTGTGACGTTCGGCGTGCTGCCGGACCCCTCCGCCGCCTTACCCGCGGTGCGTTTTCCGTATGAAGATCTGCACCGCTTCGGCGGCCAGGGCGCCGCCTATCTGGCACCCGGCCAGCAGTGCTGCGACGGCGACGGCTACCGGCCGGTCTACACCGCGCTCGGCCTGTCGTGGGTCAACGACAATCGCAACTGGTATATGGAAGAGCCGAAGAAACCGGGCACATTCGAGCCTGCGACGAAGCAGCTCACGCCGTTTTTCCGGCGCGGCGACCTCATGCGGCTGATCCAGCTCGACGGCATCCCCCAGTGGGCGAGTCCGACCGGCAAGGAAACGCACAGCTATGCGCCGACTTCGCTCGCGCAGATGAAGGACTACATGGCCAGGGTCGGCGCCGAGTCGAATCGGGTGCGCATGACCTACTTTCCCAAACAGCGCGACAACTACTATCAGGTGACGTGGGAACCGGACGCCGACGGCGGTCTGCCATGGCGCGACACCGACGCGAATTTCATCGCCATGTACAAGGCGGTCTGGGAAGGCATCCATCACACGGATCCCCATGCGGTGGTGATGGGCCTGACGTATTCGTCGGTGCAAGGCAACGTGACGTGGATGCGCAAGCTCGGTCCGCTTGGCATCGGCCGCTATATGGACGGCATGACGATTCACGGCTATTACGACATCGGCACGACGCCCTCGCATCCGCCCGAGCGGGTGACGGACACCGGCAATCAGGGCACGGTGCCGGGCGCGCTGCCCGCCGCGATGCGGGCGCTGCGCCACGAAATGCGTCAGTACCTGAAACCCGGCGCACCGCTGTTCGTGACCGAGACCGGCATCAGCTACGACATCGGCGAATCGTATGGCAAGAACTATCCGGGCGCGAATGTGTTGTATGCCCAGGCGGCGGTCACGGCGCGCACGCATCTGATCCTGCTCGGCGAAGGCGCCGACATGACCTACGTGTTCTATCTTGCGGATATGCCGGACGCCGCGCCGGGCTACGGCATTTTCTTCGAGCTCGATCATCCCACGGGCGCTTATGGCCCGACCCGCATCAGCCCGAAGCCCGCGGCGCTCGCAGTGGCGGCGATGACGCGCATCATCGACGGCACCGTGACGCTCGGCCCGCTCAAGGGCGTTCCCAAAGGCGTCTACGCGTACGCGTTCCGCCGGCTCGGCGGCGGCAAGATCGTCACCGCCCTCTGGACACATGACAACGACGCATGGAGCGCCAGGAGCGGTTTCGACGCGAGCCGCAACGTGGACTATCGGCTGCGCGTCGACGCGCCCGGCAGCACCGGAGAAGTGACGGTGTTCGACATGATGGGCAACGCGACGACCTTGCCGTACCGCGACGGCGTGGCAAGCGTGAAACTCTCGCCGGCGCCGGTCTACGTGGTCTCCGGCAACGCCGACGTTTTCAGGGACGCGGTCACGACACCTGAGGGTTATGTGGCCCGTTAGCGGCGCGATGTGACGATACTTCGGCGTGATGTGACAGGCTCTGCGGCTACTGGCGCACATAGTATGCAGGCGGGGGCACGATAGCATGGCTGTCAACACGCCGGAGCCGAAACATGAACGGCCTTGCATGGATGATGCTGGTACTGGCCGCGATGATCGGCGCGTTTCTCTTCGCGACGATCGGCGCGATTCTGCTCGCGCTCTTTCTGGCGAACGTGTCGGGCCGGCTCACACGGAACGATGATCACCATCGCGACTACTAGCGAATCGTGACGAACGCCCGACGTCGCTTCGGAGCCGCCCAGAACAGGCGCGCCCGAGCGGCGCGGCAACCGCGGGAGAAGACATGCTGACCGAGATCGATTTCCTGGACGTGGTCCGCCTCACGCCTCTGGTCGCGTTCGATCTGATCGTCAGCGATACGCGCGGGCGCGTGCTGATCGGCCGCCGCCGTAACCGCCCTGCTCGCGGCACCTGGTTCGTTCCCGGCGGCCGCATTCACAAAGACGAAACACTCGACGCCGCTTTCGCGCGCATCGCCGATGCGGAGTTAGGCATTGCGAATCTGGCGCGCTCGACGGCGCGCTTCGAAGGCGTGTTCGAACATCACTACAGCGACAACTTCGCGGGCGAGCCGGACGTGTCGACTCACTACATTGTGCTCGCCTATGCGCTCACGCTCGCGGGCACGGCGCCGCTCGGACGCCCCGAGCAGCACAGCGAATATGCGTGGCTCGCGCCGGAGGAACTGCTGGCGCGAGCGGACGTCCACGACAACACCAAAGCCTATTTCCGCTAACGCGCGAGCAGGCAGGCATGCGTGCCTGCGTCCATGCCGGAGCGCAATGTGACGCCGATTGTGAGTTCGGTAACGTGGCGGCTATGGCCGCTACAGTATGATTCGAGCTCATCGTCAGGACTCGAATCACTATGCGACCATCGGCAATCAGGCTCGTTCGCGATTCATTCATTGCATGCTTCGCGCTGTTCGTCTTCGCCTTCCTGCCAGCATCCGCACACGCGGCAGACTGCGGCGCCGGCACGCTGGTCACCGTGGTCGCGCATCTCGATGACGATCTGCTTTTCGTGGACCCCGCCATCAGCGAGCGTCTCGACGCGGGATGGTGCATCACCACCGTGCATCTGATCGGCGGCGCCAACGGCGCGGACTTCGCCTACGTTCAAACCCGCGAGCGGGCTTCGCGTCTCGCTTACGCGCGCATGGCGGGCGTGCCTGACGAATGGCTCGAATCCAACGTGACGATTGCCGGCAAGCTCGTGCATCAGATGGTGCTCAAGGCGAGGCCGCAAGTGCGCCTGCTCGAACTGCGCCTGCCAGGCGGCGGCGTGCGCGGCGGCCGCGAACCGCTCGGCCTGCTGTGGGAACAGCACGCCACGCTCTCCACTTATCCAATGAACGCGGACGGCTCCGTGCGCGTGAAGTACGATCGCGATGCCTTGTCGGCCACCTTGAAAGCGATACTCGCGCAGGCCACGCTGATCTATACGCTCAATCCGGATACCGTACCGTTTATCGAGCACCCCGATCATATCTACGCCGCGCGTATCACCCGCCATGTCGCCCAGACGCTCGGCAAGAGCGTGCCGATCGTCTATCACGTCACCTATCCGACCGGCGGCTGGCCGGGCAACCTTCCCGCGGCCGAAGTGCAGCGCAAGCGCGACATCGTCGCCAGTTATTTTTCGATCGACGGCAGCGAATCGTCGCATGTGTTCGGTGAGTTTCAATGGGACGGCAACTGGATTTCGCGCCGCTATGCGTTTGCCGATCGCACCGATCGCCGCGTACCGGATTTCGTGTCTCATCCGCTTCAACTCTTCAACGCGGCGGCGAGCCGCTGCCTCAGCTCCGCCGGTCCGGGACGCGCGCCGACACTCGCCGCGTGCACGGGTTCGCCGGCTCAGCAATGGCGATGGGATCCGCTAACCGTCTATCCCGGCAACACTCGCAACGCGGCGCTCGTGAGCGCCGCGACTTCGCAATGCATTGCCGAGCGCGACGGCTATCTGGTCGCCGAGACCTGCGATCAATGGGACGTGGCGCAGCGCTGGACGCCGTGGGACTTCGGCCTCGTCTATACGCCGATGCGCCACTGCCTCGGCGAAAACGACGGCAAGCTGACCATGCGCGGCTGCACCGCGCTCACCACGCGCTACCGCTGGGCCACCACGCAACGCACCCAGGCGAACGATCTGAGGCTCGCCACGGCGATGACGGGCGACGTCGCCGGTTCGGGCGAGCAGTCCGTGGTGTACGTCCAGCGGCAACACGACGGCCCGGGCTTTAACGTGTATGCCGCGTCGCTCGCCAAGGCGTCGCCGCCCGCGCTGTGGTACGCCAACGTCGTGCCGTTCGATCCGCAGGCCACCGCGCCGAGTTGCGCCGGCGACAGACTGTGCTTCGACAGCGTGCGCTTCCTGCTCGGCGATTTCGACGGCGACGGCAAGGCGGACCTGATGATCGTCGCGGCACGCGAGGGCGGGACCGCGTTCTGGTTGCTTCGCAGTGCTGGCGACCACTTCGAGGCACCGCACCTGTGGCTGCAAACGAGCAATGCATTCAGGCCGGAACTGACGCAGCAATACGTGGCTGCGGACTTCACCGCTACGGGACGGGCCAGCGTGCTGATCGCGCAGAAGCGGACCGACAGCGGACTCGATCTGTGGGTGGCGTCGCCGCAAGGATCGGGAGGCTCGGTGGGATCCGCGCCGACGCTCTGGGCACAGGCCAGAAGCCTGCCGCAGAACGTCAACCTGCTGGTGCGTGAGACGGCGGGCACGCGCGCCGCGCTGGTCGCGGTGGACAGCGCGAACGGACGCCTCGCGCTCACTCCCGTCGCCAACGAGGGTGCACGCATGACCCTCGGCGAGCGCAACGTCTTGCCAGCGAGTTTCGTCCCCGACTTCGTGAAAGTGACGATGGGCGCCGTGCATGGCCGCGACAGCAACACATTGATTCTGCTGACGCCGCATCTCGACGAATCGAGCGAAGAAGCGATGATCGACGTCGCCACGCTCGACATGAGCGGCGCGGGCAGTACACCGGCTCAGGCGGCGACATTGCATGGATTGTCGTGGTCGGATGTCTTCCCGGAATTCGTGCGCGACAAACAGGGGACCGCACTCGTGCTGTTTCGACGCACCGACGCCACCCTCGGCGATTTCTATTTCACCGGCGGTGCGCCAGCGTTGTCGCGCTATCCGTCAGGAAACGGACTCGTCTTGGGCGAAGCTCAGGAACTCGGCAAGCTGCCGGGGCTTTTCTCGGAGACAGTGCGCATCGACCGGCTCGCGCAGTAGCGTGCGGGCCGGCCGATCCGGCCGGCGTCAGGCCGAAACCTGGAGCGGCTGAACGAACTTCCGCGCGATCGTCATATAACGGTCCGCCGTGTCGTGCAGCGTGTAGCCGGCCAGTTGCCGGTTCGCGCGCGGCGTGCCGAGCGCGCTCAGCAGGGCGCCGCCGTAGGCTTCCGGGTCGGTCGTATCTACGAGGTCGACGCCGGCAAAAGCGCTCGCAAAGCCGAAAGACGGAATCCGGCTCGCCACGACAGGAATACCCGAGGCAAGCGCCTCCAGAAAACCGATGCTTTGCGCTTCGAAACGCGACGGCATGGCAAAGACGCGCGAGGCGCGCAGAATCGCGGCGACGTCGGAGCGCGGTCCGCCCACGGTCACCCGGCTTTCCAACCCGAGCTCGCGGACGAGCGACAGCACCGCCCTGTGATAGTCCAGATCTTCCACGACACCGCACAATAGCAGGCGAGCCTCCGGCTCCGCTTGCAGCACGCGTTGGAACGCACGGATCGTGTCGAGCTGGCTCTTGCCTTCGATATACCGGCCGAGCTGAACGATCTGCTTCGGATGCGCCTCGATATCCGGCGTGCAGGCGTCGTTGGCTCCGGAGAACAGTTGCGCGTCCACGCCATTCGGAATCACGACCATGGACGGATGCCGGCCGATCTCGCGCAGGTAGTCGTCGATATTCTGCTGCGATACGCCGATGATCGCTCTCGCCCGTCGCGAGAGCAGGCGCTCGGCCCGCTTGAGCGCGCCGTTCTCGAAGTCGTTGACGCCGGAATGCATGACCCAGGCAATCGGCGTGTGGACCGGCAGAAGGCGTACGTACAGCGCCGCAAGCGTCGCGTGAGCCACGATGAAGTCGGGCCGGAAACGCCGCACCACGCGATACAGGTGCAGCAGTTTGCCTACCCTGCCGTAGCGAACCTCGGGAAACAGACAGGTGACGCCCGCGGCCTGAAGTTCGGCGCGAATGTCGGCGAAATCGTCCTGCTGTGGGAGCAGCGACGTCATGCAGACCTCATGGCCGCCGCGCTGATGATGAATGGCCAACCCTTTTACGAGTACTTCTGCGCCGGACAATCGCGGTGCATGAACCAGTTGAAGAATCCTCACGATTGATCTCTCTGCATAACCGCTTTTTTTTGCGCAGCGGATGGGATGCCGCCCCCGTTATTCCAGACCCCCAATAACGTCGGTATCCATCGTCGTGTATGACGCGCTCCTGTTTGGGAACGCGTCATGGCCTCCGTAAAACAGCGACAGTTCCGCCGCGAAGTCCATGTCGCGAGGAAACCTTACACCCAAGATCAAGTACTTTTACGCCAAGCCCAAGACTTTTTCCGCTGGCCAATGAGCGCTAGCGCCCATTTCTCAGTGGATTGGCGGAGCTGGATAGTTAGGTATCCGTTTCAACAAATTACGACCCCAATTCGCCATGGCGGAAAAAGACAGGTTTCACCTGACAGATCTTTTCATAAGATAAAAGCAATTAGTACTGCATTAATGTTCATACGTAACGACTCGTTACTTCTTTTAAGCCTACTAATGCGTATTGTTGCGGTCGATTCTTCCCAAATTGAGCATCTCCAGCTTACAGGACAGTAAAAAGTTCATCGGCTAGCGCCATGAACTCAGGTATTGCGATCTGGATCGCGCTGTTCCTCAACGCGCTGGCCGTTTTCGTCGTACCTTCGCCGGTCGGCCGATTCCGCCAAACCCGCTCGCGTCAGCGGCCCGGCTTCGTACGGCAAACGTTTCTCTGCGGAGAAACGCGTTCGAGGCCGACAACCCGGGAAGGCATCACCTTCGCGCAGTTGCAACGCTGCGCACCCAGGACGCCAGTGTCGAAGCCTCGGTCATCGGCTGGCTTGCAAATGAACCTCGATGTTCGCTCCGCCTCCCAACGCGCTTTGCGCGAGGACACGGACGAATAATCAGCCAACGCATTGCTTACGGATTGATGAAAACGCAATTACTCCTACTTTCGACACTGTCCCTCGCACTCGCCGCATGCGGCGGCGGCGGTGGTGGTGACAGCGCCGGCGGCGCCTCGGCCAATCAGGCCAACGGCACCGGCGGCACCAGCAGTCCGGCCAGTTCGGCCAGCACGTCTGCCGCAGGGAACGCCAGCACCGGCACCGTTGCGCTGAACGCCACGGGCGGCACCGCGGCCATGAGCTGCGCCTCGCCCACCACGTCGGCAGGCTCGGGCAGCGCGACGATCTCCGCGGATACGCCCAGTGCGGACGGCACGCGCATCTTTGCGTCCGGCAGCACTTTCCAGCTCGCCTTCAACACCGACGCGCCGGCTGCGGATACGCTGAACTGGGCCGTCACCGACACGCTCGGCCGCGTTGCCGCGAGCGGCACCACCGCCGTGCCGAGCGGCGCGAAGACCATTACGTTCAACTGCACCTCGACGCTCGCCGGCTATTTCGCGGCAACGGGCACGCTGGCCAAAAATGGTGGACAGTTGCCGCAGGCCGGTACGCGTCCGGTGGGTATCGCGACTTTCGGCGTCACGCCGAATCTGTCCGGCGCCGTGCCGGCCGTCACGTATGCGCGCGAGGAGCAGCATCGCTTCGGCATGCAGGGCGCGAACGGTAACGGTCCGCTGCTTGCCGCGCTCGGCATTTCGTCGACCATCGACGACCGTCAGCTCTCCACCATGGAACCGAGCGGCCCGAACACGTTCAACCCGTCGGCCGACAATCTCGATCCGTTCTACAAGAACAGCAACGTGATGCGGCTGATCCGTCTCGACGGCATTCCGGCCTGGGCCAGCAGCACCGGCGCCTTCCAGGACGACACCACGCTGCCCGCAGATATTTCGTACTACCAGAGCTACATGAGCCGGGTGGGCACGGAATCGAACGCGATTCGCGCCGCGTACTTCCCGACCCAGTCGGCGAACTACTATCAGGTGACGTGGGAGCCGAATCAGATGTGGACCGACACCGACGCGAACTTCGTCGCGTTGTACAAGGCCGTCTACCAGGGCATTCATTCGACCGATCCGCACGCGATGGTGATGGGCCCGGCCGACGCCTTCCCGAGCCTGACCACCTCGCACCTGAAACGCCTTGCGCCGCTCGGCTTCGGCCAGTACATCGACGCGGTCGCCACGCACGGCTACTATGACGCTGGAACCTCGCCGTCGCATCCGCCCGAGCGCTATGACAGCGACCCGTCCACCGCCTCCGGTTCGCTGCGCGGCCAGATGCGCAACCTGCGCGCGGAAATGGCCACCGACTACCGTACCGGCATGCATCTGTTTTCGACGGAAGCAGGCATCAGCTACGACCTCGGCACCTCGTACGGTCCGAACTATCCGACCGCCAACGTGCTGTACGCACAGGCGGCGGTTGCGGCGCGCATGCACATCATCACGCTCGGCGAAGGCGCGGATCAGACCTACGTGTTCTACGGCGCGGACTATCCGGATGAAGTCGGCTACGGCACCTTCTTCGACCTGAGCGATCCGCAAGGCGCATTCGGCGCGACCAACATCAGTCCGAAGCCGGTGGCAATGGCGATCAGCGCGATGACGCGCACGCTCGACGGCACCACGACGCTCGGTCCGGTGAACGGCACGCCGACCGGCGTCTACGCCTACGCGTTCCAGCAGGTGGGCAACGGCGCGGTGATTACCGCTCTGTGGGCGCACAACAACGACGTGTGGAGCGCGAGCGTGGGCTTCAGTTCGAGCTATGGCGTCGCGTACAGCCTCAACGTAGACGGGCCCGGCACGAACGGCACGGTCAAGGTGATCGACATGATGGGCAACGCGACCAATGCGAATTACAGCGACGGTGTGCTGAAGCTCAACCTGACCGAATCGCCGGTGTATGTGGTGTCGAACAACGCGTCGGTGGCGCGAGCCAACGCGACGACGCCGGTGGGATACGTCGGCATGTAAGCCACGCGCCCGACGTACCCGGATTCGGGTACTCGACAGACGTGATAGAACGTCAGCCGGCTCGAGGGTCGGCTGACGTTTTTTTACGCTCGGGACATGCGAGGCAACTGCGAGTTCGCAGCAACTCCTCTCACCCCACTCTCACCCTTCTCCTAGCTGCCCCTCCATGCCGCGCAGTTCGCTTTCGCGTTCCTTCGACACCTTGCCGATCGGCGGCCCGGCGAAACTCTTGCGCACACCCGCGCCATACCAGATGGTCAGCAGAACCGCGAGCAAGCCGACAATCACATAGACCACCTTCTGATTCGGCGGTTGCATGCCGACGTAGGCGAGCACCAGTGCGCCGATCACCGCCGCCACCGCGAAAGGCTTCGAGAGCGTGCCCAACTGGAACGGGCCTTTCTCGTTCCACGTGCGGCCTTCGGCGAGAATGCCGGCCGCAATCGGCATGGCGTACGAGATGAACAGGAACACGGCACTGCCTGCGATCAGCACGGTGAAGGCATCGCCGTACAGCGTGACGACGATCGCCAGCACCGCCGAGGTCCAGATCGCGGCGCCCGGCGTGCGATGCGCGGCGTTCACTTTACGCAGCCACTTCGACGCGGGCAGGCCGCCGTCGCGAGCAAACGCGAACATCATGCGCGACGTGGAAGTGACCGCCGCAAGACCGCATACGTAGTTGATGAAGAACATCAGCAGTTCGATCACAATGCGCAGCGGCCCCGGAATCGGCGCAAGGATCGCTTCGAAGAAACCCGTGCCCTGCTTCACTGCCGCGCCGATATCCGGCATGACCAGCACGAACGCGCACACCATCACGTAACCGAAGGTGGTCGACCAGAACACCGAGCCGACGATCCCGCGCGGCACGTTGCGCGCCGCCTCGTTCGTCTCCTCCGAGGTATGCGCCGACGCGTCGAAGCCGGTAATCGTATAAGCGGTCAGCAGGAGGCCTGAGAGAAACGCCATCGCCATGGTCTGCTTCGGCCACGCGCCGCCGTCCACGCCGGTGAAGTTGGTGAACGTATAGAGCCGCGACAGATCGATCCTGACCGGCGAATACAACAGCAGCGCCCCCACCAGCAGAATTGTCACCGCGAAGATCAGATAGCCCGACAGGTCGGTGATCTTGCTCGTGATGCGAATGCCGCGATGATTGAGGAACGCTTGCGACGCGGTGATCACGGTCAGAAACAGCGTTTGTTGCCACCAGCCGAGCGCTTCGGGTTTCACACCGAACATCGGCGCGATCAGCGTGCGGAAGAACGGATCATAGGTGCCGTAGTTGATCGCGGCGACCACGAACACGAGGCCTAGCAGATTCAGCCAGGCGGTCAGCCAACCCCACGTCTTGCCGCCGAGAATCGAACTCCAGTGATAGAGGCCGCCCGCGGTCGGATAAGACGAAGCGATCTGCGCCATCGCCGCGGCTACCACCAGCGCGAACAGCGAGCCGAGCGGCCAGCCGAGTCCGATCGACGCTCCACCCGCCGCCGACAGGCCCATCTGGAACGACGTGATGCCGCCCGACAGAATGCAGATCAGCGAGAACGACACCGCGAAGTTCGAGAACGCCCCCATGCGCCGGGACAGTTCCTGCGCGTAACCCATCTTGTGCAACAGCTTGACGTCGTTGTCGGCGGACTCCGCCGACGGCAAGGCCGTGTTGATGTCCATGACGCGATCCTTTGAACAGGTTATGACGAAGCGGCCAACCGGCGAGCCGGTTCAACGGCGTGGCCGCGCAAAGCAAAGCGGATGACTAGGCGGCCGTGAAGCAGTTATCGACGTACAGGTGCGCGCCGTTGACGAAACTCGCGTCGTCGCTAGCGAGAAAGAGCGCGGCGCGCGCCACTTCTTCCGGCGCGCACAGGCGTCCCTGCTGCACCGACAAGGCGGCTTCGCTCGCGTCGAAGCCGTACTTCGCGAGCGCGCTGATTTCGCGGCGCCCATGCGGCGTGTCGATAAAGCCGGGGCACACGGCATTGCAGCGAATCCCGCGGTCGCGATACTCGACGGCGATGGCGCGCGCGAACATCGCACATGCGCCTTTGGTGGTGCAATAGAGCACTTCGAGCGGCGTTGCCGCCACCGAGGAGATCGACGCCGTACACACGATCGAGCCGCCGCCCGCCGCGAGCATGTGCGGCAGCACGGCCCGCGTCATCATGAACATGCTCTTCACGTTCACGTTCATGAGCCAGTCGTAGTCTTCGTCGGTGGTATCGACGAACGGCTTCACGACGATGCTGCCGGCGTGATTGAACAGCACGTCGATACGCCCGAAGCGCGCCATGATGCCGGCCACGGCGGCATCGACGGCCGCGCGCTTCGACACGTCGGCGGCGAACAGTTCGGCGCTGCCGCCTGCCGCGCGAATCCGCGTCACCACTTCCTCGCCGGCATCCGTATTGATATCGACAACGGCGACCTGCGCGCCTTCCTGCGCGAACAGCAACGAGGCCGCGCCGCCCGCGCCCGTTGCACCGCCCGACACGATTGCGATCTTGCCTTCCAGCCTGCCTGTCGGTCTGCTCATGCGTGACTCCCTTTTTGGTGCATTGCGTTGTGCACAAAGTAGGGGCGGCAAAAAGCGGCGACTATCCAAAATTGGCAAAAAATAAAAATCCCGTAAAAATCCGGCCGCCGGCAAATACCATGCGACGACTGTTTCCGGATGCCCGCCCGTGGGCGCAGACGGTCCCCGTCAACGCTACGGCACGGCTTTTTTTTCGCATACACTGGTCGGCACGAGGCTTTCGGGGAGCGCCATCGGAATCGGGAGATACTATGCAGGCGGTCAATCAGACGAGCGGCGCGGTCGAGATTCGTTGTTGCCGCAACATCGATGAGCAGGCGATGTTGCTCGACGCGTGGAACCAGAGCTATTGCCAGATCTCGCGCGGCGCCTTCGACGGCTCGGTGAGTTCATGCCACGCGGGCGGCGTGCGGGTACTCGTCGAGCGCCTGAACCGCACGGTCTATCAGCGCGGCCAGGTAGCTGCATCCAGGGTCGCCGTGGGCATTCCGTTTCAGCTCGAAGGGCACGCGTTGTTGTGCGGACAGACGAGTCACCGCGACGGCTTGCACGTGTTCTCCGGCGACGGCGGTTTCGAGTTTCTGTCGCCCGACAGGCACGTCGTGGTGAACCTCGAAATCGAGCCGGCTGCGCTCGGCGATCCTCTGGTGCGTTCGCAACTCGACGAAATAACGTTGCTACTGGGTGCGAAGCCTGGCGTATTGAATGTCGATCCCGCGAAACTGCAAGGCTTTCGCGAAGTGCTGAAGCAGTTGCTCGACACGGTCGCGGCCACACCCACTTTGCTCGACGACGCCGGCGTGGCCGCGGCGTTCGAGAAGTCGGTGATATTCGGTCTCGCCGATGTTTTGCAGGATCTGTGCGATGCCGATCCGCATGGGAATGTCGAGGCACGCACTGCGCGGAACTGGCAATTGGTGCGCGGCGTTCGTGAGCTGATCGAGGAGTCGCCGGATTGTCCGCTTTCCGTCGCGGAGTTGTGCGCGCGGTTTCGCGCGAGCCGACGTACTTTGCAATACGCGTTCGAAGATACGCTCGGAGTCAATCCGTCCGCTTATATGCGAGCTGTTCGGCTCGATCACGTGCGCCGTGAATTGCGCGGCTCCGGTTCGGTGACGGAGGTCGCCACGCGGTGGGGGTTCTGGCATTTCGGGAATTTCTCCAGCGAGTATCGCGGACAGTTCGGCGAATTACCGTCGCAGACCTGGCGAAGGAGTCGGATCGTTTAGATTCTTTGCCTGAGCGGACAAAAGAGGCGCACACTAGCTTACTGCTCCTATGCGGAGCAATAACCGCCAACTGGGGAGTCCATCATGGCAAAAGGTCAAATGCGCAGTAATCGCGAAGTGAAGAAACCGAAGCAGGCGAAGAAACCGGCGCCTGCCACCTCGCCATCGGGCGCGCCGCCGATCCGCGTCGCGCCGAGCACCTCGGCGACCGCGAAGAAGCACTAGGAAGACCGCATGAGCAGGCCCGCCGCAGCGAGGCGGGCATTCATCCAGAACGAAATTCCTGTAGCGCCACATCCTGCATCTTCGGCCAGCGCGTTCCGATGGCCACCGTCATTACCTCCATTGTCATGCCGTTGGACCAGAGATAAAACAGAACTCCGTCCACATGAAGCGGCGAACACATCCCACGATCGCGTTCGCGGAGAATATCGCGGAAATCCGGTTCCGCGAATAAACGAATCCGCTTGCCCGTGTTTGAATGCCGCTGTGCCTGATTCGCGTAATGGCTATGCGAAATAGCATTACCCGTTAGCACGAGACATACTCCGAGACCCACCAGCAACACGGCGGGATCGCAAACCCGATCGAATCGATTGAGCCGATGCTGATACGCGCACTTGCCCGGTGTTTCCGCTCTCGCTATGCTGAACGGCTCGCCGGCTGCGTGCATGTCGGCAAAACACGAAGCGCAGGACGAACCAGAACAATCGAGCCGGGATAACCATGTCCACCACCAGTCTCTTCTTTACCGCTGCGGGCGTCGGGCTCGCCATTGCCGCGCCGGTCGGCCCGATGGGCATGCTGTGCATCCGCCGCACACTGACCGGCGGCCCGCGCGCCGGACTCGCGATCGGCTTCGGCATCGCGACCGGCGACGCGGCATATGGTTTGATCGCGGCGCTTGGCCTCGTCGGCATCTCGCAGTTCATGCTCGCGTATGACCGCCCGCTGCATCTGCTCGCCGGGTTGTTCCTGTTGTACCTGGGCGTGCGCACGCTGCTCCAGAAAGCTCCCGCCGACGCGGCAAATGGCCCGACAGGCGACGCAACAAACGGCAACGGCAAGCTCGCGCAGGTGGGCCGCGCCGGCGCCCTGCGCGCCTATGCGAGTTCGTTGCTGCTCACGCTGACCAATCCGCAAACGGTCATCATGTTCGCCGCGCTGTTCACCACACTCGCCCCGCGCGGCGCGTTTTCATCGAGCATTGCGCTGACCACCGTAGGCGGCGTATTTTGCGGCTCGATCGCGTGGTGGTGCTTCCTCGTCACCGTGGTGTCGCTCGCGCGCCATGCGATCGGCAGCAAACTGCGCGTCGCCATAGACCGGATCGTGGGGGTCACGCTGGCGGCGTTCGGCGTCGTGGAGATTCGCCGGGCGCTTTGAGCGGGGAGGCGGGGCGGGCGCCATCACGCTCGCGGGCGGCGCAGCACGTCGCTTCGTACGCGAACGCGGCAGTTTTGCGACAATAGCGGCTTTCGCCGCGCCGCGGCGGCCTGGCCGCCGCCCTCCATCGACTGTCGAAGGCAGGCGCACAGGCCTTTGCCGCCTGATCCGTCCAACCCACCCGACCGTCAGCGGTCCGCTCAATGGCTCTTCCCCACATCGATCTGCTGTACTCCGTCTCCGGCCTGTTCGTCGGCTTTCTGGTCGGACTGACGGGCGTCGGCGGCGGCTCGCTGATGACGCCGATCCTGGTCCTGCTATTCAACGTGCATCCGGCCACCGCCGTCGGCACCGACCTGCTGTACGCGGCGGCCACCAAGGCGACCGGCACGCTCGTGCACGGCCTGAAAGGCTCCGTCGACTGGCAGATCACCCTGCGCCTCGCCGCCGGCAGCGTGCCGGCCGCCACGATCACGCTGATCCTGCTGCATCGTTACGGCATGGACACGCCGGGCGCCGGCCGCCTGATCCAGATCGTGCTCGGCGCGGCGCTGCTGGTGACGGCGGTGGCGCTGGTGTTTCGTCCGCAACTCGCGGCGCTCGGCGCCCGCAAACAACGCACGCCGCGCCAGGGACGCACGCTCGCGCTGACCATGCTGACCGGTGCGGTGCTCGGGGTGCTGGTGTCGCTGACGTCGGTCGGTGCGGGCGCCATCGGCGTGACGGTGTTGTTGTTGCTCTATCCGCTTTTGCCGACCACGCGCATCGTGGGTTCGGACATCGCGCATGCAGTACCGCTCACGCTGCTGGCGGGCGCCGGTCATTGGCTGCTGGGTTCGATCGACTGGTCGATGCTGCTGTCGCTGCTGGCGGGGTCGCTGCCGGGCATCGCGATCGGCAGCTATCTGTCCTCGCGCGCGCCGGACGCGCTGTTGCGCAACCTGCTCGCCGCCACGCTCACGCTGGTCGGCGTGCGCCTCGTGTTGGCCTGAACCGCCGCGAAGGGGTGTCGGCGCGCCGGCGCAACCGGCCGGCGGCTATTTGAAGAACCGGCAGGTCAGGTCGGCCTCGAACTGCCGGACCCATTGACCGTGACGGTCGTGATAAGACTGCGCCCAACCGCCGCGCCGCACGGTGATGAGGCGCTCGTGCGCGGCATCGTCCGGATCCGCGCAAGCACTGATGTCGAAATGCGCCGGGGCAAAACCGTGCCGCGCGCACACCAGTTCGAAAGCCGCCCGATCGCTGATGGGTAGATCGGTATAGCGCAAAAGCGAGGTTTCCATGGCGTTGACTCCGGTTCCCTACGCATGACAGTACGCTTCGCAACGCGTCAGTAATGTGTCACAGCGCACAGTCGCGCCGTGGCGGCGCCACCGTGCTGCTTGCGACTGCCGGGATCTATCATCGCCGCTTCAAAAATCGGCAAATTAAAATAAAAAAGGCTCCGGTTTTTTTGCCGGAACCTTGGTGCATACCTGCATCACGATGGCGCATGGCGGCATGATGCCGCCCGCGCCAGACGCCACAACCTGCTTACTGCTGCACAACGGTCAGCTTGTTCGACACCGACGTCACGCCGGCGACGCCCTTGGCGGCTTCGCCGGCAGCGTCGATCTGGCCTTGGTCAGGCACCGAGCCCGTGAGCGTCACCGCGCCGCCACGAGCGCGCACGGCGATGTTCGACACGTCGATACCCTGCGCCTTGGCCAGCGCGCTACGCACCTTGCGACCCAGCTGGCTGTTCGCCTTCTTAACCGTCTTGGCGCTGGCAGCCGGCGCGGCGGTCGTGCCGGTTGCCGTTGCGTCGCTTGCCTGAGCGTACACATTGCACGCCACCACCATTGCCACAACCGAGCCCAGCGTTTTCAGAAAACCGACCGATTTCATAGCTTTTCTTCTCCTTAGCTTCACATTGGACCGCATACACAAGCGGCTTCGTACGACTTCCGGCAGCCATGCCGGGCACGCGCGACAAGGCGCGCGGCCAAGCGACGGCCGACTATGGCTGCGACACGGTGTGCGAGAGGCGGAGAGGCCGGCTGCCGTTGCCGCATGCGATGACGGGCATGCAGTGCGGTACGACAGGCCAGCAAGCCGCGAAGTCCGCGAGCGCGCCCGGTTCTTGTGTGTCTTGCCGGGTCGCGCTGCGCGAAACGTCGGTTCGCGGCAGCGATGCACAATTTAATCTAGCCGGGCCAGAAGCGCAAAGGGTTTAGTCAAACGGGACGCACGAATCGCGTTCGGGCGCACCGCTGTCACACGGCGTTCACGATTTGTTACGGGTTTGTCGGTGCGCGCCGCCGCCGCGTGTGCCGCCGTGCGGGCAATCTCAGGTACCATCGGCGCGACGCCGGCTGCCGCGTGGCTCGTGCGCCATTCGCGGCAGCCGGCGCGGCGCTCTGCGGCACCTGGTTCGCGCGCCGCAGAGCGCCGTCCCTGTTCACTTTCGACCGTAGCCGTCACCGTCATCCGATGAAGCCAGCCACCGGCCGCAAAAGCCCTCCCCGTCTCGTCGCCCGTTTCGTCGCGATCTCCTGGCGCGATCTCGCCGTCTCGTTCGGGCCGATCCTGCTGATCGCCGCCGTCGCGATCTGGGTCGCCGTGCGTCTGATCCAGCCGGCCCCGCCCAACACGCTGACGATCAGCGCCGGCCCGGAAGGCAGCACCTTCTGGAACGCGGCGCAAAAGTACAAGGAGATTCTGGCGCGCAACCGCATCACGCTGAACGTGCTGTCTTCGGAAGGCTCGCTGCAGAATCTCAAGCGTCTGTCCGATCCGACGTCGAACGTGGATGTCGGCTTCGTGCAGGACGGCGTCGCGCCCGGCCCGGCGGCCGAAGGTCTGATGTCGCTCGGCAGCGTGGCCTACGTGCCGCTGGCGATCTTCTATCACGGGCCGACCGTCACGCGGCTCTCCGAATTCAAGGGCGAGCGGCTCGCGGTCGGCGCCGAAGGCAGCGGCACGCGCGAACTGGCGCTTGCGCTGCTCAAGGCCAACGGCATCGTGCCGGGCGGCGCGACCAGACTGCTGCCGCTCTCGGGCGACGACGCCGCCGACGCACTCGTCTCCGGCAAGGTCGACGCGGCGTTCCTCGCCGGCGATTCTGCGCAACCGGCGGTAATGGGCAAGCTCTACCGCACGCCGAACGTGCAGTTCTACGATTTCTCGCAGGCCGACGCCTACACGCGCCGCTTTCCCTATCTGACCCAGCTCACGATGCCGATGGGCGCGTTCGACCTCGGCAAGAATCTGCCGTCCGCGCCGATTCATATGGTGGCGCCGACCGCCGAGCTGGTGGCGCGCGACTCGCTGCATCCCGCGCTGTCCGATCTGTTGATCGAAGCCGCGCGCGAGGTGCACGGCAAGGCGAATATCCTGCAGCGGGCCGGCGAATTCCCCGCGCCGCTCGCACACGATTTCCCGATCAGCGACGACGCCGCGCGCTACTACAAGTCGGGCAAGAGCTTCCTCTACCGGATCTTGCCGTTCTGGCTCGCGAGTCTCGCCGACCGGCTGCTGGTGGTCGTGGTGCCGCTGATCGTGCTGCTGGTGCCGGCGTTGCGTCTCGTGCCGTCGCTATATGCATGGCGGGTGAAATCGCGCATCTATCGCTGGTACGGCGCGCTGATCGCTATCGAACGCAGCGCGCTCAGCGACCATTCGCCCACCGAACGCGCGTCGCTGCTCGAACGGCTCGACGCGATCGAAGAATCCGTCAACGGTCTGAAGATGCCGCTCGCCTACGCCGATCAGTTTTACGTGCTGCGCGAGCATATCGGCTTCGTGCGCCAGCGGCTCACGCAGCCGCGCGAGACTCAGCGCGACGGTGCCGGCAATGAAACGCAAGGCGCGGACAACGGGCCCGGCGAAGCCGGCGCCTCGCCCGCGCCGTCCGCCGCGAACGAAGCGGCTGAAATCGGCGAAACGCCCAACGAAACGCCCAACGACGGCACCGCGAAACCATATTGACGGGTGCAAGCCGGGGCGGCACCGCGTAAGATCATTACAATTTCGACGGTCCAGCAGACGCGCCGTTCGGACCAGCAATCCGGGAGACATTTATGACCGTTGGCATCGACGCCAGACAACCGCTGTGGTTTTACGACTTTGTCTCGCCGTTCACGTACCTGTTGCTCGAGCAACACGACAAGTGGCCGGGCTTCGATTTCGTGTTCACGCCGGTCGTGCTGAACGACCTCTATCGTCACTGGGGACAGCGGCCGGCTTATGGCGTGCCCTCGAAGCGCACCTTCATGTACCGGCACGCGCTGTTTCGCGCGGAGCAGCTCGGCATTCCATACAAGATGCCGCCGGCTCATCCCTTCGATTCCATGAAACCGCTGTTGCTCGCCACCGCGGCGAACGGCGACGTCAATTTCGTGCGCGAGATTTTCCGCTTCATCTGGCGCGAAGGCCGCGATCCGTCGACGGACGAGGCCTTTGCCGAATTGTGCGAGCGCGTGGGCCTGCCCGACGGACCGGAACTCATCAGGAACCCGGAAGTAAAGGCACAACTGCAGCGCAACACGGCGGACGCGATCGGCCTGGGTGTCTACGGCGTGCCGACCTTCCGTCTGAACGATCAGTTGTTCTGGGGCGAAGACGCGCTGCCTATGGTGCTGTACTGCGCACGCACGCCGAACTGGCTCGAATCGAAAGAAGTCAAACGGATCAGCACGCTACCCTCCGGGCTCGTGGACAATCAGCCGTAGGCGATACGTAAGCCTGAAGCGGGCGCGAGACGGATCCCACGGAGCCCTGGCGGGTTTGTCGCGGCGAAACAGCCCTGCTGATGCCGGCCATACCGTGCCCGCTATGCCGCTACACCGCAATCGGGCCTAAGGTTATGACCTTTGCGCCGTGCGCGTTGGCGCTCCGTTCTCGCGAACCGTCTCGCGGGCGGCTCTGCACGACGCTTCCCGGATCCGATCCGCTTGCCCCGCCTCGCTCAAATCATGGACGACACCGCCGCCTCCCTCGATATCTGGCTCGTGCGCGTGCTGCGCACGCTGCTGGTCGAGCGTAGTGTCACGCAGACCGCGCTGCGTCTGAATCAGACCCAGCCGGCCATCAGCACCGCGCTGCGCAAACTGCGCGAGACGCTGAACGACCCGATTCTCGTGCGCGGCAAGTCGGGCATGGTGCCCACTGAATACGGCGAATCGCTGCTCGCCTCTGCGCAACGCGTGCTGCGTGAAGTCGATTTCGTCGCGACGCCGCATGGCGACTTCGATCCGGGCCGCTCGCGCCGCACCTTTCGCGTGGCCGCGCCGGATTATCTGAACGACTTCTTCATGCCTACCGTGATCGCGCAGTTTCGCGAGGCGGCGCCGCACGCACGGCTCGAAATCGATTCGCTGAGTCCGATGCTCGATCATTCCGCCGCGCTCGATGCCGGCGAACTCGATCTGGTCATCGGCAATTGGCCGAAGCCCGAGCCGCGCTTCGAACGCAGCGACCTGTTCTCCGATACTGTCGTGTGCATGATGCGCGCCGATCATCCGTTGACGCGCGTGCCGCTCACGCGCGAAGCGTATCTCGCCGCGCCGCATCTCGCGCCAACGCCGTACAGCGGCGCGAGCAGCGGCGCCATCGACATGGGCTTTGTGCGGGCACGCGCCGAACGCCGCATCGTCGCCACGCTGCCCTACTTCGGGCTGGTGCCGCAGACGCTGCTGCAATCCGATCTGATCTTCACGACGACACGCCGTTTCGCCATGCACTACGCGGACATGCTGCCGCTCGCGGTGGTCGAGGTGCCGATTCCATTTCCGCGCATCAAGTGCTATCAGCTGTGGCATCCACAGCCGGACCGGCCGAGCGATGTCGGCTGGCTGCGTGCGCTGATGTCCCAGGTGTCGGACGGACTGGTCGCGCAGAAGGTGCGGCGCACGAAGCGGGCGCCGCAAAAGGAAACGTCAGCCACAGCGGGCTGAGCGGGTCGACGTTCAGGTTTGCAGTTCGAGGAGCGCCCGTTGAGCGCCTCGTGCTGGCCGGCTAATTTCTACCGTTGTTCTTCAAACGCTTGCGCAAAGCTTCTGCGTGGCGGCCTGCGCCACCACCTGCCGCGTACGAATCTGCAGTAACTCCGCGCAGACCGCCACGGCAATCGCCGCAGGCGCCTTATCGACGATACCGGCCACACCGATCGGACACGTCATCTCCACGAGCCGGTCCGGATCCACACCGCGATCGAGCAAACGCCGCTCGAATTTCACGCGCTTCGTCTTCGAACCGATCATGCCGAAGTAGGTGAAATCGCGCCGCCGCATGATGCGTGCGGCGAGCGAGAAATCGAGCGCGTGATTGTGCGTCATCACGAGAAAATACGCGCCCGGCGGCGCCGTGTCGACGATCACATCCGGAGTATCGGTTACCTCGATCTGCACGTTGGCGGGCGTTTCGTCGGGGAACAGTTCGCCGCGCTCGTCGACCCACTGGACAACGCACGGCAAGCTGCCAAGCAGCTTGATAAGCGCATGCCCGACGTGCCCCGCGCCGAACAGCACGATATGCATGGGCGCCGGACGCGGCATCTGCACGGCGCTGCGCCGCCCAATCTGAACGGACGAAAAATCGTTCATGGCGATCATTCCAGTTCCAGTGACTGTGTTGTCCACGCGTTGCTTTCTCGGCTCATCGGCACACTGCGGCTACGCTTGTTGCCGCGGCGCTGCGGTGGCGGCACGCACCGCGCCGACTGCCTTGAGGATTTCCTCGCTGGTCGCGGGTGCGTTCAGCGGCGGATTGACCTTATGGTCGCCGACTGCCGACACCGCGTCGCGCACGGCGAAGAACACCGAGAACGGCAGCAGCAGCGGCGGCTCGCCGGTCGCCTTCGAACGATGGATGCTGTCCTCGGCGTTGCGGTTCTTGAAGAGTCGCACGCGAAAGTCGGGCGGCGTATCGTTGACGGTCGGAATCTTGTAGGTGGACGGCGCGTGCGTCATCAGCTTGCCGCCCGCGTTCCACCACAGTTCTTCGGTCGTGAGCCAGCCCATGCCCTGAATGAAGGCGCCCTCCACCTGGCCGACGTCGAGCGCCGGATTCAGCGAAGCGCCCACGTCGTGCAACGCATCCGCGCGCAACACGCGCATTTCGCCGGTCAGCGTATCGATCACCACTTCCGACACGGCCGCGCCGTACGAGTAGTAGTAGAACGGCCGGCCTTGCAGCTTCGATTGATCCCAGTAGAGCTTGGGCGTCGCGTAGAAACCGTCCGACCAGAGCTGGATACGCGCCAGGTAAGCCTTCGCGATCACTTCCTCGAACGGCACGACTGAATCGCCCACCACGACCCGGTCATGCACGAAGCGCACTTCCGACGCGCTCACCTGCCCCGCGCCGAAGCGCCCGGCGGCAAACGCCGACAGACGTTCGCGCAACTGGCGCGCGGCGTCCTGCGCGGCCTTGCCGTTCAGATCGGAGCCTGTCGAGGCCGCCGTCGCCGACGTATTGGCGATCTTGCTGGTGTCGGTCGCCGTGACGCGAATGCGGTTAAAGCCAATGCCCAGTTCATGCGCGACGACCTGCGCGACCTTCGTGTTCAAACCCTGGCCCATTTCGGTGCCGCCGTGGTTCACCAGAACCGAACCGTCGGTATAGATGTGCACGAGCGCGCCGGCCTGATTAAAGTGGGTCACGTTGAACGCGATGCCGAACTTGACCGGCGTCAGCGCCATGCCCTTCTTCAGGATTTCGTTGTTTGCATTGAACTCGTTGATCGCCGCGCGCCGCGCGCGGTATTCGCTGGTCACTTCGAGTTCGTCGATCAACTCGTGGATCACGTTGTCTCCGACGATCTGGCCGTACGGCGTCTGATTGCGCTCGGTCTTGCCGTACAGATTGCGGCGGCGCACGTCGAGTGAATCTTCACCCACCGAACGCGCCACGTTGTCCATGATGTATTCGATCGCGAATGCGCCTTGTGGGCCGCCAAAGCCGCGGAACGCGGTGTTCGACTGTGTGTTGGTCTTGCCGCAGAAACCGTCGATCGTTACGTCGGAGAGCCAGTACGCGTTGTCGAAGTGGCACAGCGCGCGCGTCATCACCGGACCGGACAGGTCGGCGGAAAAGCCGCAGCGCGAGGTCATGTCGACCGTCACGCCGTCGATCACACCTTTGTCGTCGTAACCGACTTCATACGTGTAGTGGAAATCGTGGCGCTTGCCCGTGACCATCATGTCGTCGTCGCGGTCCGGACGCAGTTTCACCGGGCACAGCAGCTTCCACGCGGCGAGCGCCGCGCAGCACGCGAACAACCCCGATTGCGATTCCTTGCCGCCGAAGCCGCCACCCATCCGGCGGCATTCGATCAGCACGTTATGCGACGCCACGCCCAATGCATGCGCGACCATGTGCTGCATTTCGGTCGGGTGCTGCGTCGAACAATAGACGTGCATGCCGTCGTCGTCCTTCGGGACCGCGTACGAGATCTGGCCTTCCAGGTAGAACTGCTCCTGACCGCCGAGCAGCATCTCGCCGGCTTCGCGATGCGCGGCGCGGGCGATCTTCGTGCCGGCTTCGCCGCGCGCAAGTTTCATCGGCGGCAGGACGTGCTGGTTCGCGGCGCGCGCCTGCTGCGCGGTGAGGATCGCGGGCAGTTCCTCGTAGACGATTTCCGCGCGGCGTGCCGCGAGACGCGCCGTTTCATGCGACGTCGCGACCACGATGAAGATCGGCTGGCCGATGTATTGCACGAGGCCGTCGGCGAGAATCGGATCGTCGCCGTGGATGATCGGGCCGACGTCGTTGACGCCCGGGATATCGTCGGCGGTGAAAATCGCGACCACGCCCGGCGTGGCGCGCACCTTGTCGAGCGACATCGAGACGATCTTCGCATGCGCTTTCGACGACAGGCCGAGCGCCGCGTGCAGCGTGCCGGCGACCGTCGGAATGTCGTCGGTGTAGGTGGCGCGGCCGCTCACGTGCAGATGCGCGGATTCGTGCGGACGCGAGATGTGGACCTGGGTGAAGTCGTCGAGATCCTGAAGGTCTTTCAGGAACGGTTCGGCTTGCTGATTCATTGTTGTGTTCTCCGTATCCTTTGGGCTTCTCAGACGCCGGCCGGCGCGCAGGCCGCGGCGACCGCACGCACATCCAGCGCGCTCTTCGGCAACGGATTGTTCGGCCGCGTTTCGAGCCAGAAGCGGTACAGCGTGTTCTTCGCCGATTCGAGGCGATAGTTGCTGGTCGCGCGCATGTCGGACAACGGCGCATAGTCGTTGCCGAGCGCGAGCATCGCCGCCCGTGCGGTGGCTTCGTGCCATTCGGCGTCGCGTAGCACCGCTTCCGCGTGCGTCGCCCGTTTGGACGTGGCGGCCATGCCACCGAATGCGATGCGCGGCTCGCGGATCAGGTTGCCGTCGGCGATGAACGAGAACGCGGCACATACGGCCGAGATGTCTGAATCGAAACGCTTGGACAGCTTGTAAGTGCGGAACTGCAGGTTCTTGCGTACGCCGGTGCGCGTCGGCACCTTCAACCCGACGACAAACTCGTGCTCCGCCATGTCCTTCTTCTGATACGCGAGGTACAAGTCTTCGAGCGGCATTTCGCGCTCGATCTCGCCGCCGCGCACGATCACGCGCGCGCCGAGTGCGATCAGGCCCGGCATCGAATCGCCGATCGGCGAGCCGTTGGCAATGTTGCCGCCGAGCGTGCCGGCGTTACGAATCGGCAGCGACGCGAAGCGTTGCCACATTTCGTTCAGTTCGGGATATTGCTTCGCGATCTCCGCGTAAGCCCTTTCGACGCTGACACCCGCGCCGATCTCGATCCATTCGCCATTGGTTTCGAGCTTCTGCAGCCCCGCGATCTGCCCCACGTAGACGATGTTGCCGAGCTCGCGCATCTGCTTGGTGACCCACAGGCCGATGTCCGTGCTGCCGGCGAGAATGCGCGTGGCCGGTTCGGCTTCCTTGATCTTTGCGAGTGCCTCGACCGTGCGCGGTGCGTCGAACCGCTGGCCGGCGTGCTGATAGTGGAATGTATCCGTGCGCTCGAGCGTGGCAAGCGTACTGGCGAGTGCCTCGACATTCACCGGCGCTTTCGGCGCGGGCGCTTCGAACATGCGCACCGCCGCGTCGACGATCGGACGGTAGCCCGTGCAGCGGCACAGGTTGCCCGTCAACGCGTTGCCGATCACTTCACGCGACGGCACCGTTTTGTTGGCGCAGCTGTGCTCGTGGCCGTGCTTTTCGTAGAGCGACCACATCGACATGACGAAGCCCGGCGTGCAGAAGCCGCACTGCGAGCCGTGACATTCGACCATCGCTTCCTGTACCGGATGCAGCGAGCCGTCCGGCTGGCGCAGGTCTTCGACGGTGAAGAGCGCTTTGCCGTCGAGCGTCGGCACGAACTGGATGCAGGCATTCACCGCCTTAAAGTCGACGCCGCCCGCCTCGTTGCGCTCGCCGATCACGACCGTGCATGCGCCGCAGTCGCCTTCGGCGCAGCCTTCCTTGGTGCCCGTGCAATGCGCGTCTTCGCGCAGATATTGCAGGACCGTGCGGGTGACGGGCGCGTCCTTGATCTCGCGGATCGCGTTGCGGTGATAGAAGCGAATCGGCTCAGTCATGTCTCGTTACTCTCGAATGTTCTGTGTCCGCGGGGACGTGCAGCAGGAATGGTTTGAAAACTATCACCGTCAATAAATACAACCCATAGTGCCGATCGCATGAGGGACATATCCGCAAAAAGATATCGAGATGGGTTTGAGGAGCGGTTGACTTATGGCGATTTTGAATTTTTGCCGTATTTTTAATTTTTATATTGCATTACAGACAATTTTCTGCGAGCTGTTCTGACTGCTCATGCCGGAAAAGCAGGCCCAGACGGGGCAAAAGCGGACCACTATGGGGTTCCTGAAATAGCCTTTTGTGGGACGATTTATTAGGCAAGTCCTGCAAGAGAATCGGTTCCATGGGAAAATCACGCCTTCCCGCCGAATTCAAGTCTCGTTTTCCCCATGTCCACCGACTCAGCGACACCTCGCAGCGAATTTGCGACGACCATGCAGATCATTCCGGTCGTCTTTTTCACGTTTCTTTGCTATCTGACGATCGGAATTCCGCTGGCGGTGTTGCCGGGCTACGTCCACGACGACCTGGGTTACAGCGCCGTGCTGGCGGGTGCGGCCATTAGCGTGCAGTACGTGGCGACGCTGGCATCGCGGCCGCTCGCCGGCCGTTCCGCAGATACGCTGGGGCCGAAGCGGACCGTTACGATCGGCTTGCTGGGTTGTGGCGCGAGCGGAGTGCTGTTGTTGCTGGCTGCGCTATGTGGTCGCTGGTCCGTGCTGAGCCTCGGGTTGCTGGTATGCAGCCGACTCGTGCTGGGATTCGGCGAGAGCCTGTGCGGCACGGGTGCGATTCTGTGGGGTATTGGCCGGGTGGGCACAAGCAACAATGCGCGGGTGATTTCGTGGAACGGCATCGCGACGTATGGCGCGTTGGCGGTCGGTGCGCCGCTCGGCGTGGCGATTGCGCACGCGGTCGGGTTTGCGGCGCTGGGGATTCTGGTGATTCTGCTGGCGGCGCTCGGGTTTTATCTGGCTCGTCCTATTGCACCGGTGCCGATCGTGCACGGCGAGCGCATGTCGTACCGAAGTGTGTTTACTCGCGTGTTGCCGCATGGGATCGGGTTGGCGCTTGGCTCGGCCGGGTTTGGGTCGATCGCTACTTTCATTACGCTATTTTATGCGGCGAAGCATTGGCCGAATGCGGCGCTTTCGTTGACCGTGTTCGGTACGCTGTTTATCGGGGCGCGGTTGCTGTTCGCCAATACGATCAAGACCTATGGTGGATTTCGGGTCGCGATTGCTTCGTTTTCGTTTGAATGCGCCGGGTTGCTGATGTTGTGGCTTGCGCCGGAGCCGCATGTTGCTCTCGCCGGGGCGGCTTTGACCGGGTTTGGGTTTGCTTTGGTGTTTCCCGCTCTTGGGGTCGAGGCTGTTGGGCTCGTGCCGCCGGCTAGCCGGGGAGCGGCGTTGTCGGCTTATTCTGTTTTTCTTGATCTCTCGCTTGGGATTACCGGGCCGTTGGCTGGGTATATTGCAGGTGAGTTTGGGTATGGGTCGGTGTTTCTCTTTGCGGCGGTTGCCGCTGCCGTGGCTGTGGCGCTCTCGACTTTTCTTTATCTTCGGAATGCTAAGGTTACTAATTTGCCTGCGGCGCTTTGAGGTTTTTTTTCGGGGCTGTTTGGGGTGGGGCCTTTTTTTCGGGGAGCTTCGGGTTTTGGCCTTTTTTTGAATTGTTTTTGGTTTATTAGGGTTGCCCCTGTGCGGGGCGGCACTCACTTTCTTTGCGGCCGCAAAGAAAGTAAGCAAAGAAAGCGGCTCACACCGCTAGTTCTTAAACGGGGCCCTCGCGCAGCCACGGTAGTGGTGCATCTGGAATCTGCACTCTCGCACATTCCGCGCAAGTGACAAGGCCGTCATACTTCCCGCCTCACGCTACGCGCTCGTCTGAACGGTCTGCTCAAAACCAGAGACTTCGTTTAAATGCGGTTAGGCCGTCGGCTTCGCCTCGGCGAGACGCCGGAATAAGCTTCCACTTGTTCAAGGCGCGTTTCGCTTGAACGCATATGCGTTTCATACGGCACTCACCGCACAGGAATTCGGCCCGCGTTCCAAGTTTTAACGCCGTACCCTTCAGATACGAACAACGCATATGGTGCGTCTATTGTTTGCGTCTGTTGTTTGCGTCTGTTGTTTGCGTCTTCCGTTTGTACCGCTCTTCTGTATCTCTTTTCGAGGCTGGTCTGAAGTGCTGTGTCTCTGTGTCAGTGCGCCGTTGCTATACGTCGCGCCATCGTTTTGAAGCGAATCGCCCTGCTCGGCACTACCCTGGTTGCGCCGATTCGTTCGCGATTGTCTGATGGCTTCCGACTCGCCTTGGCCAGAAGGTTCGCCGCGTGACGCGCCGTGATCCGGCTTTGAGGTACTCCTTTCGCGTCCAGTGCAATGACCTGATACAACTCACGGTCGATCTCGGCCTCCCTCTGGTAATCTTCGCCCGTGTCGATCAGCAGCTCCAGCAATCTCCTCTGCCGATGCCGTTCTTCACGCGTCACCGCCGGACTCCTAACTATTGAGGCCGCAAGCGTAATCAGCTTCTCCAGTTGGCTCAGTTGCCGTTCAACCAGCCCAAATGCAGACAAAGCGAGTTTCTCGTATTGAAGCGCCTCAACCGGCGGGCGCGACGTGGTGCGTGAATTCTTGACGGATTTACTCATGACGCGATCTCCCTGAAACTTACTCGGATCGCCCGACACTCACTTGAACGTTGGTGAGCGGGCACAATGACGGGATTCGCAGACCGGCACGTAGAACCAACAACCGGTGAGCCTTGAGGCTCCCCCGCCAAGGCCCGCCCATGAGAAAAAGACGTGCGAAGGCAGCCGCACTCCTGCTTGTGCAAGCATGCGGGTTCTACGTAACACAGGCTGCGAACCCTGTTTGCCGTGAACCGCACGACAAACCAAGTTTAGCGACATCATCCCGCGAGTGGTTATGCGTATGGACTAAAACGCGTCCGCGGCCACGAATTCCGATATTTCGCAAACATCCTCCCGAACGGAGGACTACACCACCCAGGAAATTTCTGCAAAAACCCTCGGCGATGTGCAGACGAACTACCGCGACGGAAGCATGACGGCCTTGTCACATGCGCCGAATGTGCGAGAACACGGATTCCAGATGCACCACTACCGCGACTGTGCGAGGGCCCCGCTTATGAGCTGCCGTTGTAAAACGCGACAGTGAGAGACGCTGCAATGAATACACACGACGATGGGCGCATGTCTCGCATGCCGGAGCCGTGGGAACTGGAGCAGGACGAGTACAGCTTCATGGCGAGAGGCTTGCAATGCCTTCTGCTCCGTAACGATGTGACGCTGACGTGGTCCGGTCTCGCGGAAATCAGATTGGTCCGATATCTGCATCCCGCGCAACGCGGTGCAATGGATCGCGCGCTCAGGCGGTCCCTCGGTTCCCCCTGCTGCGAGTCCTTCCTTGGCACGCCTCCGTGCGGCGCATCACATATATTTGAGCGTTTCCACACCCGCCCCGGCACGTTGCGCATATGACATATCACGCTGTTACAGTCACGCTTGAAAATATCGGCGGCATCGTTGTCGTGAAAGACAAGTACAACTCCACCACGCAGGGCGTTACATTCAATGCCACGATTGCGGGGAAGCGCCAATATGCCGTCGTGATGCGTGGCAATCCCCGGCTGGACAATGGCATGGTCGTGACTGCGGTATTGCGTGATCCTGAGAACTGGCAAACGCTGGCGGGTTGGCTCAATCACGCAACCGGCGAAATTTGCGGCGTGGATTCGCCCGGTCAGCGGGGCGCCATTTGTGCGTTCACGATCCTTTTCGGAATCGTTTTCCTGCTCAGGGCACTGCGTCCGGATACAAGCACGGCCTTCATGGTGGTGCTGATTTCCGTCATGGTGGGGGGTAATGCGTGGTCGATGCTTGCGCTGCGCAAGTCACTCATTGTTTACCGGCTACTCAAGCCGTGGATGTTGCGCTGAAATTCGAGCCAGCATCGCAAGCGGTATGTGAGGAAACGGAAAAGGCCGCGCGAAGCGGGCCGGGACATCAATGGTCGAGCAATTCTCCGCTTAACGTCACCAATTGGAAGATTGGATGATGTCGGTGTTGATCCACTCCTTTGCCGACTTGCCGCGCATCATCAGCAAGGCTATCACGCGAAGCCATACGCAAGCCGCTATCAACGCGATAGCCCACACTCCAAGCATGTAGAGATACGCGCCGCCCCAAAGCGTCCACAAGAAACTGAAAGCCGCGGTCCATTTTAATAAAGCATAGCCGCGCGTTTTCCCCCTTAACGCGAGACTCAATGCGAACGGGTTCGCCATCAGGCTTGCCAGTGCAGCAAGATAACCAGCCCAGGGTAAAGAACAGTGGTAGAGCATCGCTATTAGGACTACGGCTTCACAGCCAAATGCAACAGCGAAGCCCGTTAGCAAAGCCTTGATAGAGCGCGGCATTGTCATCATGGTCACTTGTATGTCACGCTTTTGCAAAACGCCACTCCGCTTTCCACATCGCTCCAGCCCTGCTCCTTGGCAAGATTCCGGCAGAACGCATCCTTGTATGCGTCTTCTCCTACTGGCGTGAGACTACCCGGAACTGGCGAGCCTCTAATAAAAAAGGTTTGTCCGGACGCACCGTTATCGGTCATGCAGACAAACAATCCTTTTGCGGACATTATTTCATCGTATGTGTAAAAACCATATCCGCTTCCGACAACAGTATTCCCCCAATAGAGCGAACAACTCGCGGTGGATGCGGGCTTCGTAAGTTGAATCTGGCTCGCAAGAAGCCTGCCGAGCAAAGCGCTCGTCGAATTCAGATACGGTTGAAATGCGGATTGAAGGTCAGATGCCAATACGACAGCGCTAATTGCTATAGCCGCAGTAGGGCCGATTTCCGCAAGCGCCAGTACCGTGAGAGCAATCGTACCGGAGGCGCTTACAAGCGTTAGAACATCCCCAGGATCCACTTTTTTATTCGGGTCTTTCCAGTCCACCATGAGCCGGGTTAGCGCGGTTGTCGCAACTAGTTGATTGGTAACGATACGGATCGGTTGTAGCATCTGAGCCACATTGCTTATGGTCGCGACAACCGTTGTCCCGGTGTGCAAGATCGACAGTGAGTCACGCGGATTCTGAGCGATGCCCATGAAGGCCTGAAACGTCCCCATGTTATTGGAGCCAGCTTCCATAAAGTGCACAATCAATTCTGTTGATGCCATTTCATTCCGCCTTCGATTCTTTACTCCAGGGAGCAATTGAGTTCACAACCGAACTAACGGACGGCGCGACGGACGGCTCCGCCCCAACTACATAGCGATAGTAAAGCTGTACATTGCCGGTTTTTGGCTGGTAAACCGGCTGCGCGATGAATGACTTCGACTGAGAAAAGGTCAGTGGCACTACGTCCACGATCTGTGAGAAAGCTCTATCAGTTGATATCTGCAAACTGCCAGATATATCGCTTTTAGGATCATCAAAATTGATGAGACGCACCCAGAATATCCACGCCCCGTCATCACGCTTGAGTGCCGTTGCGCCGTTCGTTAGCGCGTAACCACGTCGTGCCGTCCCTGGAAGTTGAGGGGTTGCAGGGGCCGCCTGTGTGACGCGCGAGGCGATGCCGGCAAGCGAAAGTGCACCGACATGCAAAAATAATCGTCTATTCGTCATTGCTTTTCTTATTGAGCGTGAATCGTTGTGCGACAAAAAGTAGCTTGGCTACGATTGAAACGTATCGCGCAAACGAATCACTTCACATCAGGCAATTCTGAAAAGAAAGGGGATTGATGCGTGCTGTATGGTCACGCGTGATTTGCCATGATGCATGGCGGACGCTTTTTATACCTTCGTGGCTATCGCGTGGTCATGCCAGTGCTTACTCGCGTAAACCGCGCTGCCGACGTACTCCGCTATTGCTGCGGCCGGCTGTCTCCGTTTGCTGCGCGGTCCGTCCAGCCCGTCTCGTACCCAAGAATCTGAAAACGCAGGACTCATCTGTCAAATTTCGTCACGACGTCACTGGGTGAAATTAAGTGTGATTAAATCGACCTGCTGGTCCACGACAGGGACGGGCATGAGCAGGCGGGTCTTTTCCCTTTGACCGCCTGCGGGCCTAATGCCAGTGGACCGGCACCTGCAGGTTTCCCAAAAAGACAGGGCGTGAATAATCGCGCCCTGTCGTCAAACGTCCCTCGACGTCATTCAGGCCGCGATTGCGGTTGCAGTCGTCGGCGGCCTGAGAACGGTCGCACGCACATCTTCGTCAAGCAGAATCAGATTGTCGGTCGCGATCAGCGCGAACATGATGTCTTCCGCGTCCGCCACGCGACTGAATTTCTCCGCAAGGGTGACAAGCCCCCGAGCCGGACCGGCATATTGTAGGGCTGCCGGATTTGATGAACAGGGAGAATGACGATGCTCGACTTCCAGCGCCAGCCAGTCAAGATCGCACATATCAACGTCAGGACTGAAATACATGGCGACGAGGAAGTTACCGCCGTGGTCTGAAGCTGACGTTCGATGCACCGAACTTCGTGCTCGACAAACTGAGCCCATCGCTGCGCGCGTCACTGTGCGAAGCCGCGAACGATCCCGACATGCTCGGGCCGGACAGAACGAACCTGCCGCACCTCAAGAACCCGCAGCTTGGCACGCTCAGATGGGCCGGTGAGTACGAGCCGGTCAGCCCGCACCTGCACACGGGCGCAAAGCCACAGGACGATCTGCTTTTCACGGAAGCCAACTTCGGAAAGATCGCATTTGTCCTGAAGGAAGGCGGGACTTCGCTACGCGTGTGCAGATCCTGCCAAACGCTGAAGAGGCGGCGAAGTTGATGATGCTGCTCAAGCATGAAATCCCCGCAACGCTCAACGCGGACGATGCGGTGGATGTAACAGGCCCGGCGGCCGACGACGACGAATGACGCAGGGCAACACCCGGAGCGGGCGAGGCCGGTCTGCTCCTTTTATCACGTCCAGAAGATTCTTGGCGATACGGACGGCCGTATGACGCAGCGCTACCTCAAGGCGCGCGAAACGAAGCTACATGAGACGCTGGCAATCCTCGACCGACGGGCGTATATCAACCGCGCTGCCCGAGGCCGCCTAAATCGATCCTGGCGCGCCCCGGCCAGCAGAAAGCTCGCGATACTCTCGCGGGCTTTCTGTTGTCTTTCGACAGTTACTGCCGCCAGCGACTGATACGAATTCCATTAAGGTCTGACTCGCTCGCTATCTTGTCTAGCGCTGCGGTCATTGTGACTGCGATAGGCGCCGTTATTGCTCCCCGATACTCTGCGGCGCGATAGGTTCGATCGATCAATGTACGCATTGCCGCTCCTTGACTGTCCTTAAGCAGAGCGATGAAGTCATCCTCTGTCGCCTTCAGCAACGCCGTTTCGATCCGGTTGTTCCAACTGTTCTCTTCTATCATCAGCTCCATTGCTGCCGCCAGGTCAAGTGGACCTTCTTCTTCGGTCAGTACCTCTGCGAAGCGTCGCTTCAGATATTCATCATCTATGTCCTTGCCAAACGCAGAATCGTCGATCTTGAATAGTCCAGGACGTCCGGAGTTGAGAGCCACGTATCTGTCAACCACTCCGTCTGCTTCAGCGCTAAAGCCGAGATCCCGTAGCAATCTGACCGTACTGTTCAGATTGAGTGGGGTAATCACCGTCGCGGCTACTTCGACAGCATTGACGAACGCGCGCATCAGTTCCTGGGCGGTACCGTCGATTCTGTAGTGAAATGTCTTCCACACCCCTTCAAAAATACCATCGAGCCGTGCTCGGTCATCAACCTCGTCCAAGGCTCGCGCGTACTTTACAAGTTCAGACCCGTGTGCGTAGCCGTTTCTCAATACAGTCAGTACTTCGGCGTCAAATTCATCACATGAGAGAAATCCGCAGCCATGCAACTTTTCGCGCCACTCTTCCTCAATGGTGTCCTTGCTTACACCCATAGCAGTGGAATACCAATTGTATATTTTGACTTCTTCCGTCGTCGGAAAGCCAATTCCCGTCTCGTACAATGCCCCTGCAAACACTGTTACCGCGATAGCCGTTTGCTTTTTTACAGCACTAGAACAATCGGGGATAACACTATGGATAGTGCGCAATCCGTTCGCAATTCTCTGGACGGTTCGGATATTACAGATGCCGAGTTTTTCTATGCACGGTACGGCGTAATCTCGTAGCGGCGTATTGGCGGGCAAGCCCAGTTCGACCGCTTCAGTCGGGGTTGTCACAAACGCGAGCTTCTTGTCTATGACTTTTTCACTGGCTCGTTCGTAATGTTGGGCTCGCTCGCCCAACATCTCCTCGTTAAAGAGCAGAATGACCTTGCACTGAGATTCGGTCTTAAGTTCAGAAACGAGCCCCATCAGTTCATCCATTTCGATGCCGGAGCCGAGACGTTCAATGTCATCGATACAGATGATCGTTTTGCTAACTAACGAAGCAGCAACTGTTTCGAGCAACACCGTAATCTGCTTTCCGCCGTAGGGGATCTTTTCGGAAGCTGCGGTGATAGCTTTCCAAAAAGCCATTCCACGCCCCTTACTAAAGACATGCTCGGCGCCCTCGACAACCTGACCCATCTTGTCACGCTGCACAGGAAAGCGCCTTGACTTGATAAGGATCATCGAGCGAAGTTCGCCAATCGATTTGGCTCCGAAGGCTGAGACGTACGCGTAACGGGTTAGCGAACCTTCGCGGGAATATTCGTTGAACAGATTCTGCAAGGTGTAGGTCTTGCCGACTCCCCATCTGCCGCTGATTGCCAATACCTCTGGAGTCGTGCTGTCTAGAAATTCGTTGATTACGCTTTCGATGACGGCCCTGGTCATTTGTACTTTTCCTAGTATCTGACTGGTCTGGTGAACGGATACTAGCGCAAGCCACGGTGCTTGCGAAAAAGTCCAGAAACTGCGCAGACGGCAGAGTCAGTTGGTTAACGCGAAGCTGTCACGTGGTCCTTTTCCCAGGTCTGTACCGCATCGCGCACGGCCGGCGTATCGGTCGTCAGGTCCGTGCGCCTGATCTGGTCAAGCACCCGTTCGCGGGCGCGCTTTGCGTCCATACCGTCCGCGACCTTGCCGACCGTCACGCGCCCCTAGGTGTCGTCGGAGCGGGTCCACCGGTAGATAAAGCCGATGGCGGGCTCGGTCGTCGCCTTCTTGCCTCGCGGCATGACACGGACGCCGAACCCGGTAATCTGGTCGTCGTAGATATCGCGCTGCCTGTCGGTCGCGCCTTCCTTCATGAGTCGAGCGACCAGGTCTCGGTTGTTACGTTCTTTTGCCACGGGGCACCTCGTTTCGAATCGTTTTTGGACAGATTTCGGACAAGTACCGTAGTGGATCACCGCGAACCGTTACGGCCTCGAACGAACTTAAGCCACTGATTTTATTGACGAAACGAACTCTAGTACACCGAGGCGAACTACACAAATTCCCCGCACAGGGGCAACGCTAATAGACCACCATTAATTCAAGGAAAGGCCAACACCCCAAAACCCACCCGGCGCCAGCCCCCTCCGTCACTCCACCTTCCCCTTATCAAGCTTCTTCCCAGTCGCCGCATTAAACCGCTCGACATACTCTTCGATCAGCCTGCGCAACGCACGTCCAATCTGCCGATAATCCGACTCATTAAGATTCGCCAACGACACCCGCCCGGACGGATGTTCAGTACCGAATCCTCTCCCCGGCAACAACACAACCCGCGCCTCCCTGGCAAGCCGGAACAAAAGTTCCGAAGGCTCCGTATTCTTGAAAAGCCACTCGACAAACTCACGCCCAAACGCACGCTCCCCAAGAAACTCCATATCAAGAATCGTGTAGTAATCCACCTGGTTCTTATCATCGTCTTCAAACGAAATCCCGATCTCTTCATACAGCGCGCGCTTGCGGCTACGAATCAACCGCTTCAACGCATTCTTGTACGCGTCGGGCGTATCCATCAGCGAGAACAACGAGAACAACACCATCTGCACCTGCTGCGGCGTCGACAGCCCCGCCGTGTGGTTCAACGCGACAGTCCGGCTATCCGCCACCAGACGATCGATGAACTTGAGCTTATCCGGCTCCGTCGTAATCGACTCATAGCGCGTATGCAGTTCCTTCTTCACATCTTTCGGCAATTCGGCAATCAACCGGTCGAGCACGTTGTCCCGATGCGTCGCGATCGTGCCGAGCCGCCAGCCCGTCGCACCGAAATACTTCGAGTACGAGTACACGAGAATCGTGTTTTTCGGCGCAAGCGCAAACAGCGACACGAAATCGTCGGCAAACGTGCCATACACATCGTCCGTCAACAGGATCAGATCGGGCCGCGCTTTCACGATATCGGCGATCTGTTCGAGGCTTTCATCGCTGATCCGCACCGACGGCGGATTGCTCGGATTCACGAGAAAGAACGCCTTCACTTTCGGGTCGCGCAGCTTGTCGAGTTCCGCTTTCGAGTACTGCCAGTTATTCTCGACGCTGGCGTTCAGATTGACGACGTTCAACTTATAGTCGTTCAAACGCGGAATCTCGATGTACGGCGTGAAGATCGGCATGCCGAGCGCGATCGTATCGCCCGCCTTGATGAGGCGGTTCTCGCGCAACGTGTTGAAGATATAGGTCATCGCGGCCGTGCCGCCTTCCACGGCAAAGATGTCGAACTCGCCGATGAACGGATGCTTGCCGATCATCTCGCGCCGCAAGTACTGCCCGACAATCACCTCCGACAGCTTCAGCATCCGGTCCGGCACCGGATAGTTCGACGCGAGAATGCCCTCGCACATTTCATACAGGAAGTCGCCCGCAGACAATCCCAGTTGATCGCGTACATACGACACCGCACCGCGCAGAAAATCGATCCCGGGCACGCCCCGGTTTTCGCGCAGGAACAGCTCGAAACGCTCGGTCAAACCTTCGCGCTTCGGAAAACCGCCGACACCTTCCGGCATGTAGGCGAACGAGCGTTCCGATTCGCGCATTGCAAAGAGGCCGAGTTGCCAGAAGCCGTGGCGCGGGATCGTCGCGAGAAAATTCGGATTGCCGCGCCCGGCGTTGAGCATGGATGCATTGGCGGGCCGCTCCACGGCGCTGCCGCCGGCGGCCTTGATCAGTTCGTCCTTCAACTCGAACGGGCTGAGCGCGGAGAAATCCTGCTCTGCCGTATCCGCGTGTTTCTTGTCGCCCTTCTCTTTTGCCATGATGCGTTCTCCTGAGCCAAGTAAAAGACGCCGGCGCGACGAATGATCGCCCGATTGACGCCGGCGTAAGAGAGATCGATAGACGTGCGCTAGACCAGCCCGACCACGAGCGGGCCGAGCAGCGTCAACGCGACGTTCGCGATGGCATACGTGATCGCGAACGGCACGGTCGGCACAGCGCTTTCGGCCTTGTCGAGCACGCCGCCGAATGCCGGATTCGCACTGCGCGAGCCGGACAGCGCGCCGGCCAGGATGGCCGAGTTGTTGTACTTCAGCACGTAGCGGCCGAACAGCATGGTGAGCAATAGCGGAAACAACGTGACGAACACGCCGAGCAGGAAGATCGTCATGCCGCTCTGTTTGACGGTGACCACGGCCTGCAAGCCGGAGTTCAAACCGACCACCGCGACGAAGGCCGCAAGGCCGAAGTCCTTCAGCAACTGCGAGGCCGCGGAAGGCATCGCGCCATACATCGGATGCTTGCCGCGCATCCAGCCGAACAGCAACCCGGCCAGCAGGCAGCCGCCACCCGAACCGAGGGTGAGCGGAATGCCGGCCACGTTGACGACGATCAGCCCGATCAACAAGCCGAGCACAATGCCGACACCCATGTAGATGAAATCGGTCTTGTTGCTATACGGCAGTTCGTAGCCGGCTGCCTCGACGGCGCGCTTGGTGTCTTTCGGCGAACCGTAGAAGGTGATGACGTCGCCGTGCTCCAGTTTGGTCTCCGGCAGGACCGGCAGTGGCTGACCGACGCGCGAGATACTCTGGATATAGACGCCGTGCCGCATATCGCGATCCACCACGGCCCGCGCGGCGGCGATCGTCGTGTGATTCATGCCCTTGCGCGTGAACACGGCTTCGCGTGTCTGCATGACGGCGCCTACGTCCTCCACGGTGGCAACTTCGCCTCCGGCCGCGCCGAATTCGACCACCGCCTCGCGGCGGCCGACCACGAGGACCACGTCGTCGGGTTTCAACACCAGGTCGGGCGCCGGGTCGAGCGGCTGGCCGTCGCGCTTGATCCGCTCGATCGTCAACAGGTCGTGATGCAGAGTCTCGACGGCCTTCACCGTTTTCCCGGCGCTGACATCGATCTTGTACGCGCGCCCCACCATCTCGGGCAACGCAGAAAGTTGCCCCGGTCCGGCGGCCGCCGCGCCCGCCGTCAGTTCGCGCTCCACTTCGACCGAGGCTTCGCGCAAACCCTGGCCCATGAACTTGGGCAGAATATTCACGCACACGATGATCGCGCCCAACGAGCCGAACACGTAGGTCACCGCGTAGGCAATCGCCACGTCCGATTGCAGCGACTTGACCTGATCGGCGGGCAGGCCGAGACGCGCGATCGCGTCGCCCGCCGTGCCGATGATCGCCGACTGCGTCAGCGCGCCCCCCGCGAGTCCGGCGGCGAGCCCCTTGTTGAGGTGAAACACCTTCGCGCATACCACCACGGTGATCAGCGCGGTGACGGCCAGAAAGACGGCCATTGCGATCTCACGCAGCGTCTTGCGGTTCAGCGAGTTGAAGAAGCCCGGACCGGAGTCATAGCCGACCGCGTAGATGAAGACGGCGAACATGACCGACTTCACGCCGTTGTCGATCGTCACCCCCGCCTGACTGATCACAACCGCGGCCAGCAACGACCCGCCCACACCGCCCAACTGGAATTTGCCGAAGTTGATCTGCCCGATGAAGTAGCCGGCCGCGAGCGACAGAAACAGCGCAATCTCGGGTGATTTCTGAAAGATATGATGTAGCCAGTCCATCGTGCCCTCGCTGAATAGTTGGCGATACTGAGTACTGGGTGCTGCCTGTGCATATGTGGCGCAATCGTGTCGCTTCGCGCATGCCGTGTGCCGCGTCTGCCGGCCGTGGCATGGCGCGCCACGGCCGGTACATCTGCCCGCCTAGTGGAATTTCCCGGCGAGACCAACTACCACCGGCCCCATCAGCGGCAACAGAATGTTCGAGAGTGCATACGTGATCGTGTAGCCGATCACAGGGGTGGAGTTGCCTGTGACGCCCACCAGTGCGCTGATAGCGGGCGTGCTGCATTGCTGGCCGGCAATCGCGCCGAGCAGCATGGGTGCTTCGAGCTTGAGGAACATGCGACCGATCCAAAGGGACAGCAGACCCGGCACGAGCACCATAAGAATCCCGGCAACCGGCAACGCCAGACCGTATTCGCGCACCAGCTTGATCGCGTCCGGTCCGGCCGACAAACCCACTGCGGCGATGAAAGTGGCAAGGCCGAAGTCCTTGAGAATTTGCGCCGCCGCCGAAGGCAGCGAACCGATCACCGGGTAATGCGAACGGATCCAGCCGAACAGCAGCCCCGACAACAGACAGCCGCCGCCCGTGCCGAGCGCGACCGACACGCCGCCGATCCGCCCGCCGAGATGGCCGATCGCCATGCCGACCAGCACGCCGAGCCCGAGATAAACGAAGTCGGTCTTCTGCGTGGCCACGACCACGTAGCCCAGACGCTTCGCGCCGCGCTCGACGTCGGCCTTGCCGCCCACCAGCGTCAGCACGTCGCCACGATTGAGTTCGGTGCCGGGCAGCGCGGGCACCGTGGTCTCGAGCCGCGTGACCGCCGCAATGTAGACGCCGCGTCCGTTTTCGGGCGTCGCCTGTTCGCGTACCTGCGCGACCGTCAGCCCGTGCAGGTCGCGGCGCGTCAGCACCACGTCGAGCTTCTCGGCCATCACCTGGCCGAAGTCCGTGCCGTTCACTTCTTCGCCGAGAGCGGCCGCAGCCGCCACGATCGCTTCACGCCGCCCACCCAACAGAATGACGTCGCCGGGCGCGAGCGTGAGTTGCGGCTCGGCCGGCACGTTCGCGCCGTCGCGCCGGACGCGCTCGACCGTCAGATTGAAGCCGTACTGCTGCTCGAACGCCCGGATCGTCGCGCCGGCGGCCGCGCCGACGTGGAACGCGCGGCCCACGAGCGCCGGGGCGGCGGCGAGTTGACCCTCGCCGTACGCGCCGTCGCCGCCGAGCTTGCGCCACACGCGCTCGGCTTCGTCGCGCAGATTGATGCGCAGCAGCAGCGGCGCGAACTGGCTCGTGAAGAGCACGATGGTGATCAGGCCGAACAGGTAGCTCACGCTGTATGCGGTCACGATATTGGCCTGCAGGCGCGCCGTTTCCACCTCGCTGAAGCCGAGCTTGGAAATCGCTTCGGAAGCCGTGCCGATCACGGCCGACTCCGTCGCCGCACCGGCCAGCAGACCAGCGGCCGTGCCGGCGTCGAGCCGCATGACGGTCACCGCGATCATGATCAGCACCAGCACCGAAACGATTTCGACCACCGACAACAAACCGTAGCGCCAGCCGCGCCCGATGTTGGCAAAGAATTGAGGGCCGCCGGTGAAGCCCAGCGCAAAGATGAACAGCGCAAAAGCGATGTTCTTCAGGTCGGGGGCAAGGCGCGCGCCGGTCTGCCCAAGTAACAACGCCACGATCAACGTGCCGCACACGCCGCCCAGCTGAATGGGCCCAATGCGGAACGAACCAATGAAATATCCGATTGCAAGGCTTGCGAACAGCGCGATCTCGGGTTGAGATCTCAGCAATTCACCGATCATGTTGGCTCGCCGATTGACGGGGTTATTAGCAGGAGGCTGAAAAAAAATTCGAAGAATTCCAACGAATTCATTTCAGCCAGTATGACGCCCACATCACTCAACCGGCATAGCGATTGAGTGAAAACATAATTTAAGGCAATGGAATGACGCGAGTCGCGTCCGAGGGGATATGCCGCATTGCAGCGCGGCACTGGAACAGCTTTCCGATAGCTCGACAGTCACGCTTTCCTCGCGAAGTTGCCTAACGCTGTGAAAAAGACATAGTCTGCTGATGGCCAATTATTACAGCATGAGTGAACATGCTTTCTCGGGACTGCTTTTTAATAAATATGGTAGTTCGGCAAGGCTGTCAATATTATTTTCAACTCCCTGCCAATTCGTCTTCGCAAAAAATGAGCTTTAGCGCCCGTACGTTTTCCTCGGAGCCCGATATGCGCATCATTCTGTTCAGCAGCCGCCAGTACGACAGCGACACCTTCACCGAAGCCAATGCGTCGCACCGCTACGAACTGCATTTCCAGGAATCGCACCTCGACAGCGAGACAGCCGTCCTCGCCCAGGGCTATGAGGTGGTGTGCCCGTTCGTCAACGACAACGTCGATGCGGCGGTACTGGAGCGGCTCCGCACCGGCGGCACGCGCATGATCGCGTTGCGCTCGGCGGGCTTCAATCATGTCGATCTGGACGCGGCCGCGCGTCTCGGCATCACCGTCGCGCGTGTGCCCGCCTACTCGCCGCACGCGGTGGCCGAGCATGCGGTCGGCCTGATTCTGGCGCTGAACCGGCGCCTGCCGCGCGCCGCCGCGCGCACGCGCGAAGGCGATTTTTCGCTGCACGGACTGCTCGGCTTCGACCTGCACGGCAAGACCGTGGGCGTGGTCGGCACCGGCATGATCGGTCGCGTATTCGGTCGCATCATGGCGGGCTTTGGCATGCAGGTGCTCGCGCACGATCCCGGCACGCCCGCCGACGACCTGCTCGCGCTAGGCGCCCGCTATGTGCCGCTCGACACGCTGCTTGCCGGGTCCGACGTAGTCAGTCTGCATTGTCCGCTGGTGGCGGGCACCTACCATTTGATCGACGGCCCAGCGCTCGCCAGAATGAAGCGCGGCGCGATGCTGATCAACACGGGCCGCGGCGGCCTCGTCGAAAGCAATGCGCTGATCGGCGCCTTGAAGGACGGCCAGCTCGGCCACCTCGGGCTCGACGTGTACGAGGAAGAAGGCGGCCTGTTCTTCGAGGATCATTCGAACCTGCCCTTACAGGACGACGTGCTGGCGCGTCTGTTGATGTTCCCGAACGTGATCGTCACCGCGCACCAGGCGTTCTTCACCCGCGAGGCGATGAGCGAGATCGCCCAGACCACGCTCGCGAATGTCGCTGCATGGCGAAACGGCACGCCGCTCAACGTGGTGGGCGCGCCCGCCTAGGCGCCGCCGCTGTTCAGCGAAGTGGCGCGGACCACCGTGCGCGCGTCGTCCGCCGCGCCGCAGAGTTCGCGCAGCAACAGCGCCTCACGCTCGTGTACTTCCACCGGAAACCAGCGCGCGCCCGCCGCGGCCAGATAACGCGCGCGATGCTGGCCGTTGCGGAACGCCACCACGCCTTCGCGCTCCAGTCCGACCCAGCCGAGCAGCCCCGGCGCGCGACGCGTCGAGATGGTCACGTAAGGCATCTGTGGAACGCGCGAGTTTTCCGGATCGAGAAACTCGCGAATGCCGCGCACCTTGCCGGAATGCCATTCGGCGACCGGCTTTAAAACATAATCGGTGTTGTCGCGATCGGCGCAGGCGAGCAGCTTGCGCACGTCGACGAGTACCACCTGGTGCCGCGTGCCGTCCGTGACGAAGACGCGTTTCAGGCGCACATGGTCGTACCATGAATGCTCTTGCAGCGGCACGATCCAGACCGTCTCAGCACAAGCCGGCGCGGCGGTTGACGATGAATTGGACAAGGGCAAAGGCAGGCTCGATAAGCTGGTGAAAAATCGCCAGCGCGTTAGAAGAGCGCTAAAGCTACGAGCCGATTGTGTAAGAAGCATGACAGGCCACGGTATTAACTACGCTGCATGAGCACACTGCGCGAAAACCCGGATGAACAGGCAAACGCGGACCGCTATGGAGACAACGATGGTAACCACGCAAAATTTCAATGACCACGTGCGCATCGAAGCTAATGAGGATATCGGCGTCGCCACGATCGTCCTTGAGCGGCCCGCGCGCCGCAATGCTGTCGATCGGCCGGTTGCCCAGGCGCTCAGTGCCGCGTTCGCCTGCTTCGAAGCCCAGCCGGCCTGGCGCGCGGCGGTGCTGTTCGGCGCGGGCGGCACTTTCTGCGCCGGCGCGGACCTGACCGCTCTCGCCGACGACACCCGCCGCAACGAACTGCACGCCGACGGCAGCGGCCCCGGCCCGATGGGACCGACGCGCACGAGCTTCCGCAAGCCGGTGGTCGCCGCGATCGCGGGCTATGCGGTTGCGGGCGGTCTGGAGCTGGCTGCGCTGTGCGATCTGAGAGTGGTCGAAGAAGACGCCGTGCTCGGCGTGTTCTGCCGGCGCGTCGGGATTCCGCTGATCGACGGCGGCACGATTCGCCTGCCGCGTCTGATCGGCCTGTCACGCGCGCTGGACCTGATTCTGACCGGCCGCGCGGTGAGCGCGCAGGAAGCGCTCGGCTTCGGACTCGCCAACCGCGTGGTAGCCAAAGGCACGGCGCGCGCCGCAGCCGAACAGTTGGCCGCCGAGCTGGCGGCCTTGCCGCAGGCGGCATTGCTCGCGGACCGCCGCTCCGTGCTGGAAAACAGCTTGCTCGACGATCTCCCCGAAGCGCTGCGTCGTGAAGGCACGGGGGGCTATCAAGCCGTCTTCGAAGAAGGTATCGCCGGCGCGGCGCGTTTTGCCGAAGGCTCGGGCCGTCACGGCAACATGCGCGATGCCGGCGGCGACCCACGCTAGACACCCGCCGGCACCGGCCACGCCGCCGTTTTCAGCGAAAAACAACAACCGCCCTTACGACCAGCAAGCCTGTTTTGACTTAGGTAGAATCCCCTACTGTTTCACTCCTTTGTACGGCGCACGCGTGCTCGCCCCGAAAACGCGCGCCGGCCGCGCGGCGCTCCCGTCGCGCCGATTCACGCTCCTTCATCATGCCTTTGCCTCTGCTCGCCCTTGCCGTTGCCGCTTTTGGAATCGGTACCACCGAATTCGTGATCATGGGACTGCTGCCCGACGTGGCGCGCGACCTGTCCGTTTCGATTCCGGCGGCCGGCATGCTGGTGTCGGCGTACGCGCTCGGCGTCACCATCGGCGCGCCGATCGTCGCGATCGCGGTCGCCAACATGCCGCGGAAGAAGGCGCTGATGAGTCTGATCGGCGTGTTCATCGTCGGCAATCTGCTGTGCGCGGTTGCGCCGGGTTATGCGGTGCTGATGGCCGCGCGCATCGTGACGGCGTTCTGCCACGGCGCGTTTTTCGGCATCGGCTCGGTGGTGGCTGCAGGCCTCGTCGCGCCGAACCGCCGCGCGCAAGCCATCGCATTGATGTTCACGGGCCTCACGCTCGCCAACGTGCTGGGCGTGCCGCTCGGCACCGCGCTCGGCCAGGCGGTGGGCTGGCGCGCCACCTTCTGGGCGGTGACGGGCATCGGTCTCGTCGCGGCCGCCGCGCTCGCCGCGTGCCTGCCGGCGAAGATCGAGATGCAGAAGGCGAGCCTCGTCCACGAATTCAGCGTGCTGAAGAATCCGCAAGTGCTGATGGTGCTCGGCATCAGCGTGCTCGCGTCGGCGAGTCTCTTTTCCACCTTCACGTACATCACGCCGATTCTCGAAGACGTGAGCGGGTTTACGCCGCACTCGGTCACTCTCGTGCTGCTGCTATTCGGACTCGGCCTGACGGTGGGCAGCACGCTCGGCGGCAAGCTCGCCGACTGGCGGCTAATGCCTTCGCTGGTGGCGTTTCTGCTGGCTATCGTGGTGATTCTGACCATCTTCGCCGGCACCATGCACTCGGAGATCCCGGCGATGATCACGATTTTCGCGTGGGGCGTTCTGGCCTTCGCAATCGTGCCGCCGCTGCAAATGCTGATCGTCGACCGCGCGAGCCATGCGCCGAATCTGGCTTCGACCTTGAACCAGGGCGCCTTCAACCTCGGCAACGCAACGGGCGCCTGGCTAGGCGGCATGGCGATCGGCGCGGGCGCACCGCTCACCACGCTGCCGTGGGTCGGCGTGGCGACCGCGATCGGCGCGCTGGCGCTGACGCTGTGGTCGGTGTCGATCGAGCGGCGCGCGCAACGGGTCGCCGTGGCGGGCTAGCCGCTCTCATCCGCGCGCCCCGCGCGGATGCGCATGACTCGCGGCCGTAGTAGCATCTCGGCCGATGAAAGTTACCCTCACCCGCGATTTCCTCGCTTTGATCCTCAGTGTCGCCGTGGTCGGACTCGGCAGCGGCGCGACACTTCCCCTGACCGCCCTCTCGCTCACGCAAGCCGGCTATGGCACCGACGTGGTCGGCCTGCTGACCGCCGCGCAAGCAGGCGGCGGGCTCGTCATCGTGCCGCTCGCCGGCTGGATCGCGGCGCGCTTCGGCGGCCGCCAGGTGATCGTCGGCGCGGTGCTGGTGGTGGCGTTCGCCACCGCGCTGATGCAACTCACTTCGAACCTCTGGCTCTGGGCCGTGTTGCGCGTGCTGTGCGGCGCGGCACTGATGCTTCTCTTCACGATCGGCGAAGCCTGGGTCAACCAGTTGGCCGACGACGCTTCGCGCGGCCGGGTGGTCGCCATCTACGCGACGAACTTCACGCTGTTCCAGATGGCCGGGCCCGTGCTGGTGAGTCAGATCGCCGGCTTCACGCATTGGCGGTTCCTGATGTGCGGCGCGATCTTCCTGCTGGCGCTGCCGATGCTCGCCACGATCCGCACGACGCCGCAAGCGTCCGGGGACGAGCACGCGGCGCACGGCAGCTGGCGTCGTGTTTTGCCGCAGATGCCGGCGCTCGTGATCGGCACCGGGTTCTTCGCGTTGTTCGACACGATCGCGCTCTCGTTGCTGCCGCTTTTCGCGATGTCGCACGGCATTGCGAGCGAGGTGGCCGTGCTGTTCGCCTCGGCTCTGCTGCTCGGCGATACGACGATGCAATTTCCGATCGGCTGGCTCGCCGACCGGCTGGGGCGCGAGCGCGTACATATCGGTTGCGGTGTGGTCGTCGTGGCGTTGCTGCCATTGCTGCCGTGGGCGGTCACTTCGCCGTGGCTTTGCTGGCCGCTGCTCTATGTGCTCGGCGCGGCGGCGGGCGCGATCTACACGCTGTCGCTGGTGGCCTGCGGTGAGCGCTTTCGCGGCGTCGCGCTGGTGTCGGCCAGTTCGCTGGTGGGCGCGTCGTGGAGCGCGGCCAGTTTCGGCGGCCCGCTGGTGGCCGGTGCGCTGATGAAGGGCGTTGGTAACGACGCGGTGGTCGCTGTGCTGCTCGTGGCGGCGATGGCGTTTCTTGCCGCGGTTTGGTGGGAGAAGCGGCGTGCGCCGGTGCGGGTTGCGGGTTGATCGGCAGGTTTTGTCACAGCGCCCCTGCATGGCGATCCACAAATAGAACAACAGGAAAGCCACGCCAAATGGCTTCCCCGTTTTTCATCGCGCGCCGTCCGTGCTGATGCTAACGGCGCGTTGTCACTGTCACTTCGGCGCCGGCAAAATCTCCCCGACGCACACGCCGAAGCCCACCCGATAACCCTCGCCCTGGCACCAGCCGGCAAGCGTCAGCTCGTCGCCGTCTTCGATGAAACCGCGCGTGCCGCCTTCCTGCAACTCCAGCGGCTTCTTGCCGTTCCACGTCAATTCGAGCAGGCTGCCGAAGGAATCCTCCGTCGGCCCGCTGATCGTGCCCGAGCCCATCAGGTCGCCCACGCGCGTGTTGCAGCCCGATACCGTGTGATGCGCGAGCTGCTGCGCCATCGTCCAGTACATGTGCTTGAAGTTGGTCCGCGTGATCGTGCTCGCCTGCTTTGCCTGCTGCGGGCGCAGCGTCACTTCCAGCGTAATGTCGAAGGCATGTTCGCCGTCGTGCCGCAGATAAGCGAGCGGCTGCGGATCTTGCACAGGCTGCGCGACGCGGAACGGTTCGAGCGCGTCGAGCGTCACGATCCACGGCGAGATCGTGGTCGCGAAGGTCTTCGCGTTGAACGGCCCGAGCGGCACGTATTCCCACTGCTGGATATCGCGCGCGCTCCAGTCGTTCAGCAGCACCAAGCCGAAGATATGCGCTTCGGCATCCGCGCAAGCAACCGGCTCGCCCAACGCATTGCCCGCGCCGATCACGAAGCCCGTTTCCAGTTCGATATCCAGCTTGCGGCACGCGCCGAACACCGGACGCTCCTGGTCCGGCAGCTTCAACTGCCCATTAGGACGACGCACGGGCGTGCCGCTCACCACCACCGACGACGCGCGTCCGTTGTAACCGATCGGCATCTCCGACCAGTTCGGCAGCAGCGCATTCTTCGGATCGCGGAACATGGAGCCGACATTCGTCGCGTGCTCCTTCGACGAATAGAAATCGGTGTAGCCCGGAATCTGCACCGGCAGATGCAATTGCGCGTCGGCCTGGCGGATCAGCGCGCGGCCGCGCAGCTCGGCGTCGTCGCGCAGCGTCGCGTCATCGCGCGACAGCAGCCTGCTCAACTGGACACGCACACTGCGCCATGCGTCACGGCCGAGGGCGATGAAATCGTTCAACGCGTCGCGCACGAATACGCTGTCGCCCGCGCCCGTTGAAGGCACGCTCAGCAGACCCGCGCTTTCGAGCGCGGCCAGGTCGACGATGCTGTCGCCGATCGCGACACCCACGCGGCGCGTCGCATTCAGCCCGTCGCTGAAAATGCCGAACGGCAGATTCTGAATCGAAAAATCGTTGGCCGGATGGTTGGCCGACTCGACCCAGCTTTTACGCGACGGATCGAGCGTCGCCTGAAGATCGCTCGATGCGTTCATCGTTGCTCCGGATTGAAATGTTTCTTGAGGCCTTGCCAGCACTCGTAGTAATGCGCCTGCAATTGCGCGGTTTCGAGCGCGAAACGGGTCGGCTTGATCAGCGTGCGCGTTTCGACCATGAAGGCCATTGTGTCGCCGACTTTCATCGGTTTCGACGTATCGATATGCGAGGCTTTTTCGAACGTGTCCGCATCCGGGCCGTGACCCGACATGCAGTTATGCAGACTCCCTCCGCCCGGCACGAAGCCCTCGGCCTTCGCGTCGTACACGCCGTGCACGAGGCCCATGAACTCGCTCGCGACGTTGCGATGGAACCAGGGCGGGCGGAACGTATCTTCCGCAGCCAGCCAGCGCGGCGGGAAGATCACGAAGTCGATCGCATCGACGCCCGGGGTATCGCTTTGCGATTGCAGCACCAGAAAGATCGACGGGTCCGGATGGTCGAAGCTGATCGAGCCGATCGTGTTGAAGCGCCGCAGGTCGTATTTGTATGGCGCGTAGTTACCGTGCCACGCCACCACGTCGAGCGGCGAATGGCCGATATCCGCGCGCCACAGGTTGCCGTTCAGCTTGGCGACGAGTTCGAAGTCGCCTTCACGATCCTCATAGGCCGCATGCGGCGTGAGGAAATCGCGCGGGTTGGCGAGCCCGTTCGAGCCGATCGGGCCGAGGTCCGGCAAACGCAGCAACGCCCCGAAGTTCTCGCAGATGTAACCGCGCGCCGCGCCCTCCGGCAGGCTCACCGCGAAGCGCACGCCGCGCGGAATCACCACGATCTCGAACGGCTCGACTTCGAGCCGGCCCAGTTCGGTGGCGATATCGAGGCGCCCTTCCTGCGGCACGATCAGCAACTCGCCGTCGGCGCTATAGAAGAAGCGGTCCTGCATCGAGCGGTTCGCCGCGTACAGATGAATGGCGCAACCGTTCATCGCTTCCGCCGCGCCGTTGCCCGCCATCGTCACCCAGCCGTCGATGAAATCGGTCGGCTCGGCCGGCATGGGCAACGGATCCCAGCGCAACTGGTTCGGCGGTGTCGGCGGCACCTCGGCGAAGTTGGCGACGAGCCGCTCCGAGGGCAGCGGCGTGAACGGCTTGTGCACGGCCGCCGGACGAATCCGGTACAGCCACGAACGGCGATTGTGGGCGCGCGGCGCAGTGAACGCCGTGCCCGACACCTGTTCGGCGTACAGACCATAGGCCGCGCGTTGCGGCGAGTTGCGGCCTTCCGGCAATGCGCCCGGCAAGGCCTCTGTCGCGAATTCGTTCGCGAAACCCGACTGATAGCCCGGCTCGATTTCGAGCCGCGAACTGGCAGTGTTCGGCTTACGTGTTGGGGTATCCATGCAAGGTTCTCCGTTGATACTCGATCTCGTCATCTCACGCGGTGCGCGGCTCGGACGGCCGGCCGCGCTGGCGCGTCGCGGCGGCCAGTCCGATCACCAGCAGCGCGGAACACAACACCGGCACCGCCGCCGCATGAAACAGCGAAGCGTTCGACCAGTTGAGCGCGATCAGCTGACCGCCGATCAGCGGTCCGATCACCGAACCGATCCGGCCGATACCAAGGCTCCAGCCAATCCCTGTCGAGCGCAGCGAGGTTGGATAAAAATGGCCGGCCAGCGCGTTGACCGCCGGCTGTCCGCCGACCACGCAGAAGCCGCCCGCGAATACGACGATCAGCAGCCACGGCAACATATGCGCCACCGTGCCGATCGTGCCGACCGCCAGCGCGGCGCCCGCGAAGCACACGAACAGCACGCGCACAAAACCAAAGCGTTCGATGAACCAGCCGAGCAGCAAGGTGCCGACCACACCGCCCGTCTGCAGCACTGTGCCGACGAGCACGGCGGTGCTCGGCGAATAGCCGGCGTCGCGCATCACGGTGGGCAGCCAGTTCGACAGGAAGTACAGATCGATCAGGTTCATGAAACTGATCGCCCACAGAATCAACGTCACCGGGCCACGGCCGGCGCGAAACAGCTCGGCGACCGGCGCGCCGCCATTGCCCTTCTCACGCACGACGAGACGCGTGTTCGCGTCGATCGGCAGCATCGGGTTGAACTTCGCGAGCCAGCGCAACGCGCGCTCGTTGTGGCCTTTGAGAACCAGGAATTGCAGCGACTCCGGCAACACGACGAGCATTGCCAGCGCCAGCAGCAAGGGCGCCGCGCCGCCGACCCAGAAGACCGAGCGCCAGCCATAGGCCGGAATCAGCGCGGCGCTGATAAAGCCGCCGAGCGCAGCGCCCACCGTAAAGCCGCACGACACCAGCATCATGCGCTTGACGCGATGCACGGGCGTCGAGAATTCGCCGACCAGCGCCATTGCGTTCGGCATGATGCAGCCGAGCCCGAGACCGGTGATGAAGCGCAACGCGATCAAGGCGGGGATCGTCGTGACGAAAGGCGTGGCGAGCATCGCCAGCGCAAAGAAGAACGTCGAGCCGATCAGCACCGGCCGGCGGCCCACGCGGTCAGCCAGCACTGACAGCCCGAGCGCGCCGAGCAGCATGCCGAACAGACTCGCACTGAACACCGGACCGAGCGCGGCTTTCGAGACGTGCCATTCGCCGATCACGCTCGGCGCGACGTAGCCCATAGCCTGTGCGTCGAAGCCGTCGATCACGAGGCACAGCCCGCATAGCACGAGCAGCATCAACTGGAATGCCGGGTGATGCGTTTCGGCAAGCACGCGCTCGACTTCGATCACATTGGTGGCGGCCGTGGCCGGTTTCTCGCTCATTGGGTCGTCCCCTCCTGCTGACTGGATTGTTGAGTGGCGTGCGGCTCAAACGCCCGGAGAACACCGGTGTTCTGCGCATACGGTGCGCGCGGCACACACTTTCCCGCCACCGCAGCCACGCCACAATTTACGTATGGTAAAACTAATTACGCATAGTGAAATTAACGTATACCCTGAAAAACTGTCTCAAAACCCCAGAACCGCCCGTAGATACAAGCGTCGGACGGATAACGTTATGAGCAATTTGTTCATGTGAGCGCGGTGCGGACTGCTACCATCATTGGGTGCGGCACGATTGCGGTGCCGAGCGCCTCTCTACCGCCATCTACACGTCTACATGATTCCGCCGACCATCCCCGACCTCATTGCCCGCGCCGCCGATCATCCGTTTCTCGGCGCGCATCTGATGATGGGGCAAGGCTTGCATCACGACGTCGCGCTGGCGCAGTTCAACGGCTTCGAACTGGTCAGCGGCTATGAGCCGATCTTCGATATCAGCGTGCATGCGTTGGCGCAGTCGCTCTCGTCGGGGGTCGAAGGTGTGGATCGTTTCGGCGACGAACTCGGCTTTCAGGCCGTCACGCACCGGCTCGACGCCGCGCCGTCCGACGTGTTCGATCCGTTCGACCGGATCGCCGACGATCGGGATCTCGTCGCGCTCGACCGCATGTCACGCGCGCTGCACGCCATCAATTTCTTCGGCGCGCAGCGGCATGGGCTGCTCTTTCTGCGTGTGCACGAGCGGCTGCTCAAGAGTGTGAAGTACGACCACGGCCGGCATTTTTCGACCGTGCTGGTGTCGTTCGGATTGAACCCGTCGCGGGTGGTGATCGAACTGCCGGCAGCGGCGGTCGCGCACAAGACCTTTCTCGGCTATCTGACCAAGAGCTATCAGCACTATGGCTTCAAGGTGGCCGGCAACCTGTCCAACGCGGGACAGATTCTGTCGGTATCGGAAACCGCGCGGCTCGACTTCCTCAAGATGGATGCGGGGACCGCTTTGCGCGACGCGACGGTCAAACCGCTAGTCGGTTACGCCGGCCGCCTGCGGATTCCGTTGATCTTCAATCGCGTAGTGGATGAAGCGCAGTTCGAGGCTTTGCAGCAGTACGACGTGCGCTTCGTGCAGGGACCGCTGTTCAACGCGCATTATCACGACCGGGCGGTTTGAGCCACGCGGAGCTTGACCCGCGCGGAGCCGGCTGCGCGCGCAGCCGCTTCAGCCCGTGTCGCCTAGCCGCCGCGCAAGCGCCGTCAGCCGCGGCGCGACGTTGTCACGAAACACCTCTTCGCCCATCGATGAAGCCGGCCCGCTGCAACTCAGCACCAGCCAGCGACCTTCACGCGGCTCGCGAAACGGCACCGCGACCGCATTGACATCGTCGTGCCACGCGCGGAACGAATAGCAGCAGCGCTGCGCGGCAAACGCGGCGATTTCTTTCTGCGCGTCGGCGACCAATGCGTCGCCTTCCTTACCGGCGGCCTTCCGTAGTTCCGCCAGCAACGCGACGCGCGCGTCGAGCGGTTGCACAGCGAGATAGGCGCGCCCCATCGAACTCGTCAGCATCGATAGTTTGGAGCCCGAAGCCAGCCCGAGCGTCAGCGCGGTTTCACTGCGGATCGTCTCCAGATAGATCATGTCGAGCCCGTCGCGGCAACCGAGCGAGACCGCCGCGCCCACCTCGCGCGCGAACGTGCGCATATGCGGGCGTGCCAGTTCGAGCGTGTCCGTGCCCGAGAGCAGCGCGAATCCGAGCGACAGCACACCGGCGTCGAGCGCATATTTACCCAGGGTTTCGTCCAGCCGCAGATAGCCGAGCACGGTCAGCGTGTAGGCAAGACGGTTGACCGTCGCCTTCGGCAAACCCGTGCGCTCGACGAAATCGCGGTTGCCGAGCATGGTTTCTCCCGGCTTGAACGCGCGCAGCAAATCCAGCCCGCGTGCGAGGGCGACGACGAATTTGCGCTCGTCGAGCGGTTCGGAGAGAGTGGATGCAGGCGCCATGGGGTGGTACACTCGGACGTGTTTTGCAAAACATTGTTTCGCATAGCGGAACTTAAGTCAAGCTCACGCACGTTTCGTCAAGCAAGGAATCAGGAGATAAGTCATGGCCGAGGCCGCGCAGTTTCACTGGGAAGACCCGTTGCTGCTGGATCAGCAGCTCACCGAAGACGAACGCATGGTGCGCGACGCCGCCGCGGCTTACGCGCAGGACAAGTTGCAGCCGCGCGTGCTCGAAGCGTTCCGTCATGAGAAGACCGACATCGAGATCTTTCGCGAGATGGGCGAGCTCGGACTGCTCGGCCCGACGATTCCCGAACAATACGGCGGCCCCGGCCTGAACTACGTCGCTTATGGCCTGATCGCGCGCGAAGTGGAGCGCGTCGATTCCGGCTACCGGTCGATGATGTCGGTGCAATCGTCACTGGTCATGGTGCCGATCCACGAATTCGGCTCGGAAGCGCAGAAGCAGAAATACCTGCCGAAGCTCGCCACCGGCGAATGGATCGGCTGCTTCGGCCTGACCGAGCCGAACCACGGCTCCGATCCGGGCAGCATGGTCACGCGGGCCAAAAAGGTCGACGGCGGCTATTCGCTGTCGGGCTCGAAGATGTGGATCACCAACTCACCGATCGCCGACGTGTTCGTGGTGTGGGCGAAGCTCGAAGAAAACGGCAAGGACGCGATCCGCGGCTTCATTCTGGAGAAGGGCTGGAAAGGACTGTCGGCGCCGACCATCCACAGCAAGGTGGGTTTGCGCGCGTCGATCACCGGTGAGATCGTGCTCGACGAAGTGTTCGTGCCGGAAGAAAACCGTTTCCCCGAAGTCAGCGGTTTGCGCGGTCCGTTCACCTGTCTGAACTCGGCGCGCTACGGCATTGCCTGGGGCGCGCTGGGCGCGGCCGAAGCATGCTGGCACACCGCGCGCCAGTACGTGCTGGATCGCAAGCAGTTCGGCCGGCCGCTCGCCGCGAACCAGCTGATCCAGAAGAAGCTCGCCGATATGCAGACCGAGATCACGCTCGGGCTGCAAGGCGTGCTGCGTCTCGGCCGCATGAAGGACGAAGGCACCGCGGCTGTCGAGATCACCTCGATCATGAAGCGCAATTCATGCGGCAAGGCGCTGGATATCGCGCGGCTTGCACGCGACATGCTCGGCGGCAACGGCATCTCGGACGAGTTCGGCGTCGCGCGGCACCTGGTGAATCTGGAAGTGGTGAACACCTATGAAGGCACGCATGACATTCACGCGCTGATTCTCGGGCGCGCACAAACGGGCATTCAGGCTTTCTTCTGAACCCGGGGATGCGCTGATTCCGCCGGTCGTGGCTGGTTTGCGCAGTACGAAAAAAAGCCAGTCCACAAGTGGACTGGCTTTTTTGTTTTCCTTCGACGCGGCGCCGCAGCTAACGGCGCGCTTCGCGATTCATCGACCGCTTACTTGTTCGGCTGCGGCGTCATGCGCAGATACGGACGCAGCGCCTTATAGCCCTTCGGGAATTTCTGCTTGATGATTTCCTCGTCCTTCAGCGACGGAACGATCACCACGTCATCGCCCTGCTTCCAGTTGCCCGGTGTTGCAACCGAGTGACTGTCGGTCAGTTGCAGCGAATCGATCACACGCAGCACTTCGTCGAAGTTACGGCCCGTGCTGGCCGGATAGGTGATGATGAGACGCACCTTCTTCTTCGGGTCGATCACGAACAGCGAGCGCACGGTCAGCGTTTCGTTCGCGTTCGGGTGAATCATGTCGTACAGCTCGGAAACCTTGCGGTCGCCGTCCGCGAGAATCGGGAAGCCGACATTGGCCGCTTGAGTCTCGTTAATGTCTTTAATCCACTCCTTGTGCGACTCGGCGCTGTCGACCGACAGCGCGATGGTCTTCACGTTGCGCTTCTCGAATTCGTCGGCGAGCTTCGCGGTCAGCCCGAGTTCGGTCGTGCACACCGGCGTGAAGTCAGCGGGATGCGAAAACAGCACACCCCAGCTATCGCCCAGCCACTCATGGAATTTGATCGGGCCGACACTCGACTGTTGCTCGAAATCCGGCGCGATATCGCCAAGACGTAGACTCATCATGTATCTCCTAAAGGTTTGGACATTGCCGCGCGAGCATTCACCGACGGCGCCCCGCAAAGATAAAGCATACGGGAGCGACGGTATATGACGAACGAACATCGCGTCACTACTTTATGCGTTTTTGTAATTTTCACTGATTTAGTGGAAACTTTGCGGGCCAGATCAACTCCATCTCAGGCAAACTTCGCCTCACATAGTGCGGGCGGCGGAGTTTTTTGTGGCTATGCTTCAACCGGGAACGGTTCGTGCGAAGTTGTGAACCAACCGAGCCCTGCGCTCGCCAGCGGCCGTTTCTTTGGTTACGATTCACGCGTGGCGTGAGACGAAGGGGAGCTGTCAATGTCGGAAATCAACAAGGAGAGATTGATGTCGGATATCAAAACCGTCCTCGCGGACGCTGAAGATCTGCTGAAACAGGCCGCGAGCGCCACCGGCGAGCGCGCTTCGGAACTTCGTGAAACAGCGCTGACGCGCCTGAAGCAGGCCAAGGAAAAGGCGGCTGACGTTCAGGTCGTCGTGGTCGAAAAAGGCAAGAAAGCAGCGCGCGCTACCGACGACTACGTGCACGAGCACCCGTGGGCATCCATCGGCATCGCCGCGGGCGCCGGTGTGCTGCTTGGGTTGTTGATCAACCGCAAGTAAAGCTGGCCAAGGCGCCGGGCGTATCCCGCCCGGCCCACCAGCGAATCGGGTTGACCGGCGCAGGCCTGGCCGGTCCGCTTCTCCTGGCGCGCGCGCGCGCCGTTCAGGCCTTCACGCGCAACGCCCACAGCCATGACGATCGACACACAATCGCAGCGCGGAGAACATAGTCCCTTGCGCCGCATAATCGGTTCCGTGTTTGCCATTCTGCAAACGCGGCTGGAACTGGTTGGCATCGAACTCGCCGAAGAAAAGGACCGTCTGCTCGGCGTGCTGTTCCTTGGCCTCGCGGCCATGATGCTCGCCACCATGGCCTTGATCGCGCTCACGGCACTGATCGCCATTGCATTCTGGGACACTTACCGCTGGCAAGCGCTCGCCAGCATCACCGCGGTCTATGCGGTCGCAGGATTAGCCTGTGCGCTGAAAGCGCGCAGCGGTTTGCGCAACGCGCCGATGGTGTTCGAAGCGACCATTGCCGAGTTCGAAAAAGACCGCGACGTGTTCCGCAAACCATGACCGGGAGGCGCAACGGCGTGCCCTGCGTCTTCCCTTAAGAATCTCGCGCGACTTTGCAGCACCGTTCCATCGTCCCACCTTCACTGCCGCCGACACGCCATGAGCCAGATCCACTCCGATACCGCATTCCGTAACAAGCGCCACCAGGCCAAAGACCTGAGCGCACCTCATTTGCGAGCGCTGCGCAAGGAACTGCTGCTGGTGCGCGCGGATGTCGAGCGTATGGAACTTGCGCAGGCGACCATCGAATTGCGGCAGGCGGTTACCCACTTCAGCTGGCTCAAGTTCGTACTGCCGGGCTTCGGCGGCATGCGCGTTGGCAAGGGCTCGAAGGCGGGCTTTATCAACGCGGGGACCATCGGTGCCCTGCTCAAACAGTATCCGATCATCAGTTCCATCGCTTCGCTTATCCTCGCCAAGCCACTGCGCGCAACGGTCGCAGCCGGCGCCAAACCCTTGCTCAAGTGGGGCAGCCTCGGCCTCGCCGGGTGGGAAGCGTATCGGATCTGGCAGCAGATGAAGCAGGAGTCTGCTGCGTCGTCTGACGACAAGGCGGACTCGGCGGATAGCGGTTATTGAGGTTTGATGCGGGCTACCGTTTGCGGGCTGCCGGTTCGCCAGGTTGTATTCCAGCAATCGCCGCCGGCAGGTGTCGACGCGTTTGGCCCACCGTTTGCTCCGCCGCCGGCCCCACCACTTGTCCCGCTTTTGTTGCCACGCAATCCTGTGGCATCGAGCGTGAAAATGCCGCATGTGTCGTCGCGCATCGGGCCGGATTCGCTCGGCGCGGCCTCTATCGCGTAGCCACCGTTGGCATCGTCCGCGGGCAGCACGTGCAGGCGATAGACAGGCGTGCCGAATTGCGGCGCCTGATCGAGGCCCGGTGGTAATGTCGGCACGCTGCCGCTCGTTGTTCCTTCGACGAATTGGGCCGCGCGATAGAGCGCGGACGCCGCATCGATTCGATGCGTTCGTGCGACATGGCTGCGGTACGAAGGCACGGCGAACACGGCCAGCACGGCGGCGATCGCCAGCGTGATCATCAATTCGAGCAGCGTGAAGGCGGATGTATGCGGCTTCATGAAGCCTCCGTCAAAAAGGCCGGCTGGCAACGTGGCGCCAATGACGTTCAATCTTGTCTCCATCGATCACCAACTCCATCTGCAGCCACACCTGAGACTCCTTCGTTCGGCCGAAGCCGCGCGACGTCAATAAGTACGCTCGAGCATCGACGCGACTGGCAAGACGCCAGGCCTCGACCAGGCACTGCGGCGGCCGCAGCGACTCGGGCCATTGCGCCACGGGCACGACGGCGCCGGCTTCGAACGCGGCTTCAAGTTTCCATTGGGTGGGCTCGCCGGATGCGATCGGCGGCGGTGCCGAGGTCTGGACGGTTGCCGCCGCGATGACACTGCGGGCGCACAAAGCCAGCGCCGAATCCGCGGCATGGAAAGCCTGCAGGTACTCGCGAACGTTGGTGGCGCCACGCGCGGCCGCAAGCGATGTCTCGAACCAGGCCGCGGAAGTGGCCAGCATCATCGTTGAAATCAACAGGACGATCGGTAGGACCACACCGAGTTGCCGGCTGCGTGGACCGTTGCACACCGTTCGAGTCATGCGTGCAAAGCTTGCCGCGTAGTCGTGGCGCCCAGAGCACAGTCCTTCTCTGTCCGCGCGGTGCTGCGGCTGTTCGATGCGTCGATTTGTCACCGCCAGTCCTCCGTAGGGTTGCGTAGCGCTACACGCCGCGAAAATGCCTGGTGCGGCCGTGAATCGGTGGCGAGAGCGCTTACGCCGTCGCAATCGACATAGCGCGAACGCTGCCCCTGCGGCACGCCACGCACGAGCACACAGAGATCGACGGCGACGATCTTCGCCCATTGATCGGCCGTCACAGCCGACGCGTCGATCGCCGCCGACGCACCAGCCAGCCAATACCGAATCCGCACGCGCTCGACACCCTCCACAAGCGGTTGCGCGGACCCTGTCTTGCCGTTGCCCTCGCAGTAAAGCTCCGGTTCACCGGTCGAAGCGCTGACTCTGGCGAAAAACCGGTTGACGACCGGCACGCCTTTTTCGCCGAGCGCCGCGCCGCTACTGGTCACGGCCTGACCGAGGCAGTCCGTTGTTTGCCCGCTGGCGGATGGCCAGGTGGAGACGTTGTCACCGGCATAGCGGACCGCGACACCGTCCGAATGACTGGGCAAGCTCTCGCAGGCGAGACTATCGTCGGCGCCGGTCGGTCTGCCCCCCGAGCACCCGAACAGCGGTGCGGGACTGTTGTACCGTGAGACGTCCGCGGGTACGAAGCCGGCCATTTGCAATTGCTGGCCAATCAGCGTCAGCGCGATCAGACCGGCTTCGCGGATCCGCATCGCATCGCTCGCGTGGTCGAATGCGCTCCGCTGCGTCGTATAGAGCGAGACGGCCCCCACTGTCACCAGCAGCCCGAGCGCCATTGCGATCGCGAATTCGACCAGCGTATGACCGCGTGCAGGATTCGACCGCCGCATCATCTTGCAAACGCCAGCGCTACGCATGACGAGCCCACGGGAAGATCCGCTCCGCCGCAGGGCGCGGGTTTGTCGATCCCATCGTCGGAACGCGGCGTGTCGCGCAACGCAGTCCACGTGACTCGCGCGGCGGACACACCGTCGTTGTCACGCACCGAGGCTTCGCCCTGCGGCAAGACCAGCGCTGCCCGCGCGCTCCATTGCCTCATTGCGGAGTCGCCCGCGGAGGGTGCGCACATCGCTTCCGCTACTGAATCGGCTATCCATGCGGCGTGTTCGCGCATAGCCATCGCGCGGGCTTCACGCGCCGTCCACAACTGACCGGCGATCAAGCCCAGCGCCGTGACCGCCATTAACGCAACAGCCAGCATGACCTCGATCAATGAACTGCCGCCGCACGTCGATTCGCGGCAGCGCGAATGCGGGTTCTGCGAAGACCGGCTCATGATGCCGCTCCGCATGCACCCTCGGTAATCCGCGCACGACCGCCCGCTGCGATACGAATGCAGCGACGCCACCCGGCCCCTTGCGTAGCCTTGGACGCCGAGCGCGGCGCAATATCGAAACTGCGGAAGGTGCCGATCAATTGCCCCGCCGGCGGCGTGAACGTGAGATTGGTCTGCGTGCCAGTAATGCTGACGGCCGCAAGCGGCGGCTGCGCACGCAATAGCGATAACGCGCCGCCCCGTTCGGCCAGGACAGCCCAGCCACAGGACCAGTCAGCGACACCGCTGCCGCACGGCTGACCCGCTGCAAGACAACGCCGCGCCGCGTCGGTCCGGCACACAGTGACACGCGCGCCCTGCCGTAGCGCTTCACTGCGCGCATAAGCGAACGTCGAGGCAAGCGCCTTCGCACGCGCATCGACCTGATCGCGCACGTACCACGCTACAAACGACGGCGTGCCCATTACGGCAATCACGGCCAGTAGTGCCACTACGGTCAGCGTTTCGACAAGCGTGAAGCCGCGGTATCGCGGCGGACGGACTGCGTTCCACTTCATCTGCATCCCTGATCGATTCGAAGAATGCAGCCAATCTAGCGACTTGCAACTCGCTCAACAATCGGCCGAACGGCCAGGTAGCACTCAGACGCTATCCCGCGCAAAAATGCACGCGACACCATAACGGCGGGGAGATGCGGATGCGCGAAAAAACTACGCAGGAAAAAACGGCTGCTCGAACGCAACGCGAGATGCGACTGCGTTCAGCGTTTGCGGGAAGGCTTGGGAGGAGAGGAGGCGCGGCGAAATTCTTCGATCACGTCTTCGAATTCGGAGACGTCTTCGAAGCGCCGGTAGACGGAAGCGAACCGAACGTAGGCAATGGTGTCGAGCGCACGCAACTCGTTCATCACGAGTTCGCCGAGGCGCTCGCTGCGTACTTCGCGCTCTCCGCTACCGAGCAGTTGATACTCGATGCGGGCAACCGCCGCTTCGATCGCGTCTGCCGCCACTGGGCGCTTGCGCAGCGCCAGTTGCATGCTCGCGACGATCTTGCGGCGGTCGAATTCCGTGCGGCTGCCATCCTTCTTGACGACCGACGGCAACGCCAGCTCGACCCGCTCATACGTGGTGAAACGTTTGTCGCAGGCCGGGCAGCGGCGGCGCCGGCGAATCGTTGCGCCGTCTTCGGATACGCGCGAGTCGACAACCTGCGTATCGGCATGACGGCAGAAGGGGCAGTGCATGGCGGCTTAACGATAAACGGGGAAGCGCTGGGTCAGCTCGGCGACCTGCGCGCGCACACGTTCGATCGTGGCTGCGTCTTCGGGGTTGTCCAGCACGTCGGCGATCAGGTTACCCACCTGCTCCGCTTCCTTCACGCCGAAGCCGCGCGTGGTCATGGCCGGCGAGCCGAGGCGCACGCCGCTCGTTACGAACGGCTTTTCCGGATCGTTCGGAATCGCGTTCTTGTTGACCGTGATGTGAGCAGCACCCAGTGCAGCTTCCGCAGCCTTGCCGGTAATCTTCTTCGCACGCAGGTCGACAAGCATCACATGGCTTTCAGTGCGGCCCGACACGATGCGCAGACCGCGCTTAACCAGCGTTTCCGCCAGCACACGCGCGTTTTCAACGACTTGCTGCTGGTACACCTTGAACTCCGGCGAGAGCGCTTCCTTGAACGCGACGGCCTTGCCGGCGATCACGTGCATCAACGGTCCACCTTGAATGCCCGGGAAGATGGCCGAGTTGATCTGCTTTTCGAACTCAGCCTTCATCAGGATCACGCCGCCGCGCGGGCCGCGCAGGCTCTTGTGCGTGGTGGTGGTGACGAAATCTGCGTGCGGCACCGGATTCGGATAGACGCCCGCGGCGATCAGGCCGGCGTAATGCGCCATGTCGACCATGAAATACGCGCCGACCGACTTGGCGATCTTCGACATGCGTTCGAAATCGATACGCAGCGAAAACGCGGAGGCGCCCGCCACGATCAGCTTCGGTTTGTGTTCCTGAGCGAGCTTCTCAGCGGCTTCGTAGTCGATGTCTTCGGCTTCGTTCAGGCCGTAGCTCACCACGTTGAACCACTTGCCCGACATGTTGACCGGCGAACCGTGAGTCAGGTGGCCTCCGTGCGCGAGGCTCATGCCCATGATCGTGTCGCCCGGTTTGAGCACGGCGAAGAACACGCCCTGGTTGGCCTGCGAGCCCGAGTTCGGCTGCACGTTGGCGGCTTCCGCACCGAACAGTTGCTTCACGCGGTCGATCGCCAGCTGCTCGGCGACGTCTACGTACTCGCAGCCGCCGTAGTAGCGCTTGCCCGGATACCCTTCGGCGTACTTGTTCGTGAGTTGCGAGCCTTGCGCAGCCATGACAGCCGGGCTCGTGTAGTTTTCCGACGCGATCAGTTCAATGTGTTCTTCCTGACGGCGGTTTTCCTGCTCGATGACCTTCCAGAGTTCAGGATCGACGTTGGCGATGGTGCTTTGGGCTCTGTCAAACATACGGATTCCGTTGATTGTGTTCAGGTTGACCGGATCGTGCGCCGAATCTTGCGTAGAGGGTACGCAGCGCTGCTGGCGGCTGGGCCAGCCCTGACGTGGCGGATGGAGAGTCGCCGCACACGCGAGGCAGGACAGCCACCGTCAGCGCAGATCAATGCGCGCGGATCACGGCTGCCCAGGCGAACGGCAAAACGGCACCCTGCGCTTCACGGTGGGTTGCTCCACCTTGAATCCGATTGCTTGAACCGGTTCTATCGCCAGTCACGCAGGGATGAGCGCGTTAGTTTATTGGAAGCGGATCGAATAGGCAACCAGCTTCCGGCGGCTGCCGCCGGTGCCCGCCGGACCGCCTGCAGAGCCCTCCTGGGCGGCGCGCAAAGGTCTGACCAAAGCCCGATGAGAGCCCGCTGTGCGTCCCTGCCGCAGCCTCTCGTACGGCTGGTTCATCCTTGCCGCAGTGCCGCAATGGAAGTAGGCTTGGGATCTTTCTCTCCTACCAGCCAGGGAACTACTGCCATGATCGTGTTCGTCACCGGAGCGTCAGCGGGATTCGGCGCCGCTATCGCTCGCGCCTTCGTCAAGGGCGGCCATCGTGTCGTCGCCACAGCACGCCGCAAAGGCCGTCTGCAGGAACTCGCCGACGAGCTCGGCGACGCGCTTCTGCCGTACGAACTCGACGTACGCGACCGCGCCGCCGTCGAAGCCGTGCCGGCCGCGCTGCCCGCCGGCTTTGCCGCCATCGACGTGCTGGTCAACAATGCCGGCCTCGCGCTAGGCATGGAGCCGGCGCAAAAAGCGAGTCTCGACGCTTGGAACACCATGATCGAGACCAACTGCACAGGCCTCGTGCAGGTCACGCACGCCTTGCTGCCCGGCATGGTGGAACGCAATCGCGGCCACATTTTCAATCTGGGCTCGTCAGCGGCCAACTGGCCGTACGCGGGCGGCAACGTCTACGGGGCCACCAAGGCGTTCGTGCGTCAGTTCAGCCTGAATCTGCGCGCCGATCTGGCGGGCACCGCGCTTCGGGTGACCGACGTCGAGCCGGGCCTGTGCGGCGGCACCGAGTTCTCGAACGTACGTTTTCGCGGCGACGACGCCAAGGCCGCCAAAGTGTACGAAAACGTGCAACCGCTCACACCCGAAGACATCGCGGACTCGATCTACTGGATCGCCACCCGCCCGGCGCACGTCAATATCAACACGATCGAGTTGATGCCGGTGGCTCAAGCGTTCGCCGGTTTGTCCGTTTATCGCGGCTGAAGCCCGCCAGGCGGGGCGCACATCTTGAAACAGACCTTGGGGTGTGCGTTCCGGTAAAATGCGCCGCATGAATATGTCGACCAGCCAGCCCGGCGCGGAAATCGGCTACACGTGGCCCATCCGCGTGTATTACGAAGATACCGACGCCGGCGGCATCGTGTTTTACGCGAACTACCTGAAATTTTTTGAACGGGCGCGCACCGAATGGCTGCGCGCATGTGGCGTCGACCAGAATCGGCTCGCGGAAGAAACGGGCGCGATTTTCATCGTCCGCAGCACCGCGGTCGATTACCGGGCGCCGGCCCGGCTCGACGACGTGGTCCGCGTAGTCTGCCGGATCGAGCGTCTGGGCCGGGCGTCGGTCGATTTCGCGCAGGAGGCATGGCGGGAAGGCACGCTGCTTGCTACCGGTTCCATCCGGGTAGGCTGCGTCGACCGCATTGCACTGCGGCCGGCCGCGATTCCTCCACCGGTCCTCGCCGCTTTGCGGCGCGGACCCGGCGCGAGCGCTAGCGGTGTGTCAACGGACAATGACTGAACCCCGTTGTTACGGGGCCAGTGAACTCGTAACGATCCAGCAACACAAAGCATGGTTCGGCTCGCAATATCGCCGACGCTTCCGTTTTGCCCACGGCAAGCTTCGATGAGCCTTGCAGCCGGACGCCCCCTTCCCGGGACGTTAAAACGAACCTTTATGAACACTACACAAGATCTGTCGATCGTTTCCCTCGTACTCAATGCGAGCCTACTGGCGCAGGCCGTCATGGCTCTGCTGCTGCTGCTGTCCCTGTTGTCGTGGACTTTCATCTTCCGCAAGTGGTTTGCGATCCGCCGGGCGCGCGCGCAAACTGAGCGTTTCGAACGCGATTTCTGGTCGGGTGGCGACCTGCAGGCGCTTTATCAGAGCGCCGCGAACAACCGCCACACCATCGGCGCACTGGAGCGGATTTTCGAGTCCGGCATGCGCGAATTCCTGAAAGGCAAGGAAAAACGCCTTAATGATCCTGGTGCAATTCTCGACGGCGCGCGGCGTGCCATGCGTGCCGCGTTCCAGCGTGAAATGGACGTGCTCGAAGCCAATCTCGCGTTTCTCGCCTCGGTTGGCTCGGTCAGCCCGTATATCGGTCTGTTCGGCACGGTGTGGGGGATCATGAACGCGTTCCGCGGCCTCGCCAACGTGCAGCAGGCTACGCTGGCGAACGTCGCACCGGGCATCGCCGAAGCGCTGACCGCTACCGCAATTGGCCTGTTCGCTGCGATTCCGGCCGTGGTTGCCTACAATCGCTACGCGCACGACATCGACCGTCTGGCGATCCGCTTCGAGACCTTCATCGAAGAATTCTCGAACATTCTGCAGCGCCAGGCACAGTAAGGAGTCCACGATGGCAGGCTCTCGCTCCTCCAGCATGCGCGGCAGCCGCTCGCGCCGCGCGATGGCCGACATCAATGTCGTGCCGTACATCGACGTGATGCTCGTGCTGCTCGTGATCTTCATGGTGACCGCGCCGCTCGTGGCCCCGTCGATCGTCAATCTGCCGACCGTCGGCGGCGCGGCGCCCCAGCAGCAAACGCCGCCCGTCATCGTGAACATTCGCGCGGACGGCAACATGAGCGTCAAATACAAGGACGATTCGGGTGCGCAGCAGCAGGAAGACATGACCAAGGCCGATCTGAACGGCTTCATCGCCGAGCGCGCGCAATCGCATCCCGATCAGCCCGTCGTGATCGCCGCCGACAAGACCGTCAAGTACGAAGTCGTGATGAATGTGATGTCCGAGCTGAAAGCGCGCGGCGTCAAGCGCGTTGGATTGCTCGTCAAATCGCAATGATCCGCAAGAATTCCGAATACCCCCTCCAGCCACCGCGTGAACGCGGCACCGGGCGAGCCTTTGTGTTCGCTCTCGTGATGCACGCGCTGCTCGGGTTCTTCCTGTATCACGGCATTCAGTGGCAAAACAGTACGCCCGAAGGCGCGGAAGCGGAGCTGTGGACTGAAGTGCCGGACACGGCGATCCCGCGTCCCGTTCCGCCGCCGGCGCCGGTGCCCGTGGCTCCTGCCCCACCCGTACGCGACGAACAGGCCGACATCGCGTTGCAGGAAAAAAAGCGCCAGCAACAGGAAGCGGCTCGTCAGGCTCAGTTGGCCGAACAGCAGCGTCAGCAAAAGCTGCAGGCCCAGCAGGAAGCCGAGGCGAAGCGTCAGCAGCAGTTGGCCGCGGACCAGGCAGCGCAACTTGCCGCGCAGAAGGCTGCGGCAGCCAAACAGAAGCAACAGCAGCAGGAGGCCAGCAAGCTGAAACAACAGCAATTGGCCGAGCAGCAAAAGCAGCAGCAGTTGAAAGAACAGCAGCAGGAACAGCAGCAGGAACAGCAGAAGCAAGCCGACGCTGAGGCGCAGAAGAAGGCCGACGCGCAGAAAGCTGCGAAGGCCAAGGCGCAAGCGGACGCTGCGGCGCAAGCGAAGAAACTGGATGCGGAGCGCCGCGCGCGGCTCGCGCAGATGCAGGGTCTCGCCGCCGCCGGCACCGGCTCGACCACCAGCGATGGGCTTGGAAAGAGCGGCACGGGTAGCGGCTCGGGTGGTACTGCAGCATCGGCGGGTTATTCCGACAAGGTGCGTCGTGCGGTGCGCCCGAATATCACCTGGGGTGGTGAAACGAGTGGTCTGGAGACAGTGGTCTCCGTGCGTTGCTCGCCGACCGGCACCTTGCTTGGCGCAACGATTTCGCGCAGCAGCGGCAACCCGGCATGGGACGACGCGGCGCTGCGAGCCGTCCAGCGTACTGATCCGATGCCTCAGGACATTAATGGCAAGACACCGACCAGCTTCCTGATTACGTTGCGCCCGGCCGGTTGATTCCAGTAGTTTGACAGTCAGTTGACAGCAGACACGGCGCCCCGCCCACGGGGGCGCGCTCGGGAACGAATTAGTTCTTTGCGGGTCTGTCTGCTGTCTTGAAGCGTTAGTAAAACCGTTTTTGGGGAATCCATACAGCATGAGTTTGATGACCAAGCTAGGCCTGCGGACACTTGTAGCGTCGTGCCTGATCGCCGTCGGCGGTGCCGCCAACGCACAACTCAACGTCCTCGTGACGGGCGTCGGGTCCACCCAGTTTCCGATCGCAACGGCGAATTTCGCCAATGAAGCGAACTCGCCGCAGCAGGTCAGCACGATCGTGCGTCAGGATCTGCAACGCAGCGGCAAATTCACGAACATCGACGCGGGCTCAACGCCAGTGTCCGAAACGGATTCCGTCGACCTCGGCAGCTGGAAAGCCAAGGGCGCCAATGCGTTCGTGTCGGGCAGCGTGAACCGCCTGCCGAACGGCCAGTATGAAGTGCGCTTCAAGCTGTACGACACCGTCAAGGGCGAAAGCCTCGGCGGCCTCGTGCTGGTGAGCCCGGAAAGCGGCTTGCGCATGAGCGCGCACAAGGTCGCGGACTATATTTACGCGAAGCTGATGGGCGGCCGCGGCGTGTTCGCCACGCGCCTGTCGTACGTCATCAAGACGGGCGGCCGTTATCAATTGCAGATCTCCGATTCGGACGGCCAGGACGCGCATATCGCGCTGTCGAGCCCCGAGCCGATCATCTCGCCGGCATGGTCGCCTGACGGCACCAAGGTCGCTTACGTTTCGTTCGAGAAGAAAAAGCCGATCGTCTACATCCACGATCTGCCCACGGGCCGCCGCATCGTGGTTTCGGACCAGAAGGGCAACAACAGCGCGCCAGCCTGGTCGCCAGATGGACGCACGCTGGCCGTCGCGCTCTCGCGCACCGGCAACACGCAGATTTTCGCCGTCAATGCAGACGGCAGCGGCCTGCGGCGTCTCACGCAAGGCAGCTCGATCGACACCGAACCGTGCTTCTCGCCCGACGGCCAGTCGATCTATTTCACCAGCGACCGTGGCGGCCAACCGCAGATCTACAAGATGTCGGCCCAGGGCGAAAACGCCGGCGCCGCGCAACGCGTCACGTTCACGGGCAGCTACAACACCAGCCCACGCGTGAGCCCGGACGGCAAACAGCTCGCTTATATCTCGCGCGTCGGCGGCGGGTTCAAGCTTTATATCCAGGACCTGCAAGGCAACACAGCCACTGGCCTGACGGACACGACACATGACGAATCGCCGAGCTTCGCGGCGAATGGTCAGTACATCCTTTACGCCACACAGGTGAACGGCCGTGGCGTGTTGGCCGCAGTATCGACCGACGGTCGCACTCGGCAGGTCCTGTCCGTTCAGGGTGGCAGCGTACGCGAGCCGTCCTGGGGCCCGTTTATGCAATAACGTTGATGCAATAACACAAGGAGAGTAACAAAATGATGTCTAAACTTCGTTTCGCATTTGCTGTATTGATGGTCGGCGCGTTGGCCGCATGTCATTCGGGCGTCAAGCTCGACGAAAACGCCAACAAGGGTGGTTCGGTCTCGGCACAGCCGAACCCGAACGATGTCGCGACGGTCAATGTCGATCCGCTGAACGATCCGAACAGCCCGCTTGCCAAGCGCAGCATCTACTTCGACTTCGACAGCTACTCGGTGAAGGACGACTACCAATCGCTGCTGCAACAACACGCGCAATACCTGAAGAGCCATCCGCAACGGCACGTCCTGATCCAGGGCAACACCGACGAACGCGGCACCAGCGAGTACAACCTGGCACTCGGCCAGAAACGTGCTGAAGCTGTGCGCCGTTCGCTGTCGCTGATGGGCGTGACGGACTCGCAAATGGAAGCCGTGAGCCTCGGCAAGGAAAAGCCGCAAGCTACGGGTCATGACGAATCGTCGTGGGCACAAAACCGCCGCGCCGACCTCGTGTATCAACAGTAAGTAACGGGTGATGAGCCGAATGACGCATCGTTTCTCCTGGCTGCGGTTTGCCGCAGCGGCCTGCGTCGCGGGCATGGCCTTCGCGGCCGTGCCCGCGCATGCGGGCATCTTCGACGACGATCAGGCCCGTCAGGCCATTCTCGATCTGCGTTCGAAGACCGATAGCCTGTCGAGTCAGTTGTCGGCCGCGCAACGCACGATCCTCGATCAGTCCAACCGTCTCGACCAGTTGAATCAGCAGGTCGCTACGCTGCGTGGGCAGAACGAGGACATGGGCAATCAGCTCGCCACGCTGCAGAAGCAGCAAAAGGACTACTACACCGATCTGGACACGCGCCTGAAGAAATTCGAGCCGCAGCAGCAAACGGTGGACGGCGTCCAGGGCGAGGTGCAGCCGGGTGAGACCGAGTCGTTCAACGCGGCTTCGCAGCAGTTCCGCAACGGCGACTTCAAGAATGCGGCGGCGTCGTTCCGCACCTTCATCTCCAAGTTCCCGAACAGCCCTTACCAGCCGACCGCGCAGTACTGGCTGGGCAACGCGTTGTACGCGCTGCGCGACTACAAGGGCTCGACGGCGACCTGGCAAGGTGTGGTGAAGAACTATCCGCAGCATCCGCGTGCGCCGGAAGCGCTGCTCGCGATTGCGAACAATCAGCTCGAGCAAGGTCAGAAGGCCGCGGCCCGCAAGACGCTGGAGCAGATCGTCGCGCAGTACGGCGGCTCGGACGTCGCGCAATCGGCTCAGAGCAAGCTGTCGCAGATCAAGTAGTGGGTATCGATTAAGCAGTTGGCAGTAACGCGCAGTGTCCGAATTCATAGCCACGCGCGCCTCTCGCTGGAAAGCCCGGGTATTGCTATCCGGGCTTTTCACTATCTGAAGTGCCGGTAGCGCCGAGGTCGCGATGGGTTGACATCTCTCTGCGGCTATCGCTATAATTTCGCTTCTCTTTTGGGTCGTTAGCTCAGCTGGTAGAGCAGCGGACTTTTAATCCGTTGGTCACAGGTTCGAATCCCGTACGGCCTACCAAAAGATTCAAGGGCCTAGCGTTCGCGCTAGGCCCTTTTTCTTTGGTAATTACGAATGCGGTCGCCACCATCTGAAACGAATTCCATTGAGGCACCCGTGAAAATGGCTGCCCACCCCTCTCCGCCCAGCATCGTCTTTCCTAGCCCATGCTGACGACTGCCGCGACGAAAAACAATATGCAAATGCACGCCTCCTTGCCCGTCCATCCGGTCTTGGCCTCTCCGGCGAAACAGTGAATACGTGCAAGACTACAAGCGATTCCACCGTCGACGCACGGATGTTCCCGCGATTCCATATTTCAAAGATTCGCTTTTCAACTACGTCTGCAAATCGACCGCCAGAAGATCCAGCAACAAGCTACGCAGCCTATGCAACGCGGCAACCATACCGAACCCACCATCCAAGTTTGTGCACAAACGAAGCGCTCGTCCGCATCCCCCTCATCGGCAACCTTGACGAGCAGATCGATCGTAACGCCGCCAATCGCCCCGTTTTTCCGCCACGCGACGGTCATCCCGGCAAAGGCAATCGATGTGACTCCTTGATTGTATGCATGACGAATGCGCTGCGGACCTCCCGCACATGCGGCAACGCCGCAAGCACCTTCCGACTGAAATTGGCGAACGCATCAAGATCTGTTGCTACTACCCGTAACAGATAGTCTTCCTCGCCCGACAGGATGTAACAGGACAAAACCTGATCGATGGCGTCAAGAGCGTGCTCGAACTCCACCGCATCTCGCTCGTGATGAGACGTTATCTTCACAAACACAAACGCATCTATGCCCAAGCCAAGGGCCTTGCGGTTTAGCAGCAGGCCGTAGCCGTCAATTATGCCGACCTCTTCCATGCGCTTCACACGCCGCCAGCATGGCGATACTGAGCTGTTCGTCTTCTCAGCAAGTGCAGACATCGATATGCGCGGGTCCGCCTGCAGGCAGGCAAGGATGTCCCGATCCGCAGAAGACAGAAGCTGGTCCATGAATTCCTCTATTCGGGATGGTTGGTTTTAAGTGTTTAGCGGCACAAGCGGGCATAACTTGCCTTTTACATGACACCCACTGAAATGTCTTGCCGATATTCGACATCCTGACAGCAAAAATCGAAAAAACAAATCTCTTTTGCATACCTACAATGATCGCAGTTGGAGGAGCGATCAATGTGGAAGACCCTAACACCTGAAGATCTGGACAAAGCGTATTCGCCGAGTTCAGTCGCCGCAAATTATCGCGAGGTCGTCGCGAACTACGGAGAGAGCAGCCACCGTACGCTGGCCCGCGCAAAGTCGCTGCGTCTGAACTATGGCGAGACACCTGACGAATACGTCATTCTGTTCGAGTCGCCGGGGCGGGTTGCCGATTCGCTACTTGTCTTCTTTCACGGGGGATACTGGCAGGATCTGTCCGCGGAAGACTCCTGTTTTCCCGCTGATTCACTGCTGTCCAGCGGCATTGCTTACGCCGCCGTGAACTACACGCTGGCACCGCATGCGTCCGTCGGCACAATCGTCGCGCAAAGTGCAAAAGCGCTGAAGAAGCTCGCCAGTTCAAGGCCCGACACCCGGATTGTCATCGCAGGAAGCTCCGCTGGAGCTCATCTGGCGGCAATGCTGATCTCGACCGACTGGCAAAGGTGCGGACTGAAGACCGCACCCTTCCATGGGGCTGTGCTGCTATCCGGCGTCTATGACCTGCGCCCCCTCGTAACGACGTACATCAACGAGCCGCTAGGGCTGGACATTCAGAGCGCGACGGCCGTCAGCCCTCTGTTCTCGACGGCCTACGCAACGGTTCCCACCGTGGTGTGCTGGGGCGAACATGAAACAGGCGAATTCAAACGTCAAAGCCGCGAATACGCTTCCCAGCTCACGCGGGCAGGCGCGTCCGTGTCCTGTTACGAAGTGCCCGGCAGAAACCATTTCGACATTCTTTTCGATCTGACAGATCCGGCTACCCGACTCGGCGCCGAAACCATCGAACTACTACTTGGAGAGAAATCATGACTACATTGCGCAAGCGTGTCATCCCCGAGGTCCGCGACCCTGTACTTGAGTTGTCGCTCGTCCGGAACGTGGATATCTCCACGGACGAGAGCCGCGAGGAAACCGTCAAGACAACGGCAGGCGAACCGCTGGTCGCATTTGGCGGGAAGAGCAATCCGTTCATCGATTACCACCGCAACGATCTGTTGCTCAGCATCCAGCACATGCGCAGCGAAGGTCACGATGAAATGGTCTTCATTCTGATGACGCAATGCAAGGAGCTCACCTTCAAGGCGCTTCACTACGAAGCCTACAACATGCAACTGCGCATCAAGGCAGACGACGTCGCCGGTGCGCTCGCGCTCGTCCCGCGAATCAAGCGACTCTTCGAGTATCTCGTCAAAACCTGGGATGTACTGTCGACGATCACAACGAGCGGATTCAACGAATTCCGTGACTGCCTCGGCGTTTCCTCCGGCCAGCAATCGTACATGTACCGGCACGTCGAATTCATCCTCGGCAACAAGTCTGTGCGGCTCTCCCAGGCACACGCAAACAATCCGGACGTCTACCCTCAGCTCAAGGCGGCACTCGACTCGCCCAGCCTGTACGACGACGTGCTTGCCCTGCTGAAGCGCAGGGGCATTACCGTTCCGGACGCTGCACTGAGCCGGAACTGGTCCGAGACATATGCTTCGAATCCCGAGGTCGAAAAGGCGTGGCTCGAAGTCTATGCGGACCCCACACCGGACAACGACCTCTACCAACTCGGCGAAGGGTTGATCGAAATTGCCGATCTTTTCTCACAATATCGCTGGCGCCACTTTACGTCCGTCGAACGCATTCTTGGCTTCAAGCCCGGGACCGGCGGATCGGCCGGCGTTGGCTGGCTCAAACACGTGGTTGAGCACCGATTCTTCCCCGAACTTTGGGCAATCCGGACCGTACTGGGCGCCTGATGAACCCCCCTCTTACAGACAGGTCTGCAATGCCTGAAGACAATACGCTCGCCAATACACGCGAACGATTCCACATCCCCGACGGCGTACGATATTTCGACGGCAACTCATTAGGGTTGATGCCGAAGGTGGTCCAGCTTCACGCGTCAAATGTCATTACCCATGAATGGGGCAACGGGCTGATCAGTTCGTGGCACAGCGCCGAATGGAGGACGCTGCCGCAGCGGGCTGGTGCAAAACTCGCGGCGCTGATCGGTGCACGCCCCGACGAAGTGGTCGCGTGTGACTCCACGTCGGTCAACCTGTTCAAGGTGCTGGTAAGCGCGGTGCGGCTCAGACCCGGCAGAAGGAAAATCGTCACGGATGCGGACGCGTTTCCGACCGATCTCTACATCGTGGACCAGGTGGCGCGCCTGTTCGGACTGACGGTAGACGCCGTTCCCGCCAAGGAGATTCCTTCGCGACTCGACGACCAGGTGGCAGCGGTAGTCCTGACACACGTCGACTACCGCAGCGCCGAAATCTACAACATGGAGGAATTCACACGTGCCACGCATGACGCCGGCGCGCTGATCGTCTGGGATCTGTCCCACACTGCCGGGGCCGTACCCTGCGATCTCGACAAAAGCGGGGCCGATTTCGCGGTCGGCTGCGGCTATAAATACCTGAATGGCGGCCCCGGCGCCCCTGCTTACCTCTATGTAGCAGCCCGCCATGTTAGCGCCTGCGAGCAGCCTCTCGCCGGATGGTTCGGCCACGCCCGCCCGTTCGATTTCGCGCAGAAATACGCACCGGCTGAAGGCACTGATCGCTTCCTGTGCGGCACCAACCCGGTCATCGGCCTTTCGGTCCTGTCGCGCGCACTGGACATTTTCGAAGGTGTCTCAATCGACGATATCCGCGGCAAGAGTCTGCAATTGACGCAGCTATTTATCGATAGCGCCGACCGGCAGCTTGCAACACACGGCTTTGTCGTAGCGTCGCCTCGCGACCCCGCCATTCGGGGCAGTCATGTTTCGCTGCGCCACACGCAGGGTTATGCAGTCATGCAGGAACTCTCACGCCGCAAAATCATTGGCGACTTCCGCATGCCTGATTACATGCGATTCGGATTCGCCCCGCTCTACAACACCGAGGACGAAGTTCATCAGCTTGTCGACGCAATCGACGGAATCATGAAAGAACGTGCGTGGGATAAGCCGGAATATCAGCAAAGACGGGATTTCACCTAGTGCAATCGTGCCGGCGCGTGGAACGCGCCGGCATCTGAAGAGAAATGGACGGAGACATTATGTCAGTACAACGAAATTTTAGTGCGATCGCCACACGGGAAGGTGACCTCGAAAAACGGCTGACGCAGCCCCAGTTAACAATGATCGCCATCGGAAGTGCAATCGGGACCGGGCTCTTTCTCGGTAGCGGTGCTGCGATCCAGATGGCGGGGCCGAGCGTCATTCTGAGCTATGCAATCGGCGCAGTCGTGGCACTACTTCTGATGGGTTGCCTCGGCGAAATGGTAGTAGCCCATCCCACGACCGGTTCATTCGGCGCCTACGCAGAACATTATCTCGGCGAATGGATGGGTTTTCTGGTTCGCTACGCTTACTGGGTGTCGGTCGTTCTGGTCATCGGGGCAGAAGTCACTGCAATTTCCGTCTATATGAAATTCTGGTTTCCCGGTTCGCCTGGGTGGCTCTGGGTCACCTTGTTCTCCGCGTTGCTGATCCTGGTAAATGCCAGCAGCGTCAAGATCTTCGGAACGGCCGAGTACTGGTTTGCAATTATCAAGGTCATCGCTATTGTCGCGTTCATTCTAGTGGGCAGCTACATGATTTACCGTGCGCCGGCCAATAGCGACATCGGCTTTCACAACTACCTTTCCCAGAATGGATTCTTCCCTAAAGGTCTGTCTGGAACGTGGTTCGCCGTAGTCATTGCGATATTCAGCTTCATAGGAATCGAATTCATCGCCGTCGCTGCGGGCGAAGCCACGCATCCTCAACAGGCAGCGCGCAGCGCATTCAAATCGGCATTTTTCAGACTGTTCTTTTTCTACATCTTTACGGTCGCGCTGATGGTTGCGATTGTCCCCTGGCAATCGGCCGGTACGGGCCAAAGTCCATTCGTTCTGGTCATGCAATTGCTTGGCGTTCCTTTTGGCGCAAGCATCATGAATTTCGTCGTTCTGACCGCGGCCCTATCCGCAATGAACGCTCAACTTTACGTGGCAACGCGCATGATTTTCAGCCTGTCCCGCGCAGGCCACGCTCCAGCTTTTCTCGGCAAGGTGAACAGGAATGGTAGTCCCTTGAGGTCGCTCATTTTCTCGACCTTCGGCGTCGGATTCGCGGCGGTTTGCAGCATCGTCGTTCCCCAAGACTCGTTCCTGCTGATGATGTCCATCGCCATGTTTGGCGCGCTGTTCGCCTGGTTCATGATTTTTGTCACGCATTACCGCTTCCGGCGCATTGCCGATAGAGACGACGCGACACTCAGCTTCCGGATCTGGGGGTTTCCGTTCCTGACCATCGCTGGTGGCGTGCTGATGTTTTGCGTGATGGCAACAACACTGCTCCTGCCCGCGTTCCGCATGACGTTGCTCACCGGCATACCTCTTCTCGTCGTCCTGAGCGTGGTGTTCCCGTTCGTTAAAGGACGCGCCGTCTCCCGCAATCTCGCAAAGGATACCGTATGAAAATCTACCCGAACAAATTCGTCGCGGCAGCCGTGCAGTCCGCCCCGGTTTTTCTCAATGCGGATGCAACTGTCGAGCTTGCATGCTCGCTGATCGCCGAAGTGGCGAGAGAAGGAACTCGCCTCGTTGCCTTTCCGGAAGCCTTCGTGGCGGGTTACCCGTACTGGAACTGGACGATGACTCCTGTCGAGGGGAGCGCCTGGTATGAGCGGCTTTACGTGAACTCAATCGATGTTCCGGGCCCCCACACCGACCGGCTGTGCGCTGCCGCCCGCGCCGCCAACTGCTTTGTCGTGATCGGCGTGAACGAACGGGGAGCTCACAGCTACGGGACACTCTACAACACTGTTCTGTTTATCGGCGCCGATGGACGCCTGCTGGGCCGCCATCGCAAGCTGGTGCCCACGTGGGCGGAAAAGCTGACATGGACAGGTGGCGACGGAAGTTCGCTCAACGTGTACGACACCGAGATTGGTCCCCTCGGCGCGCTGGCCTGCGGCGAGAACACCAATACGCTTGCACGCTTTTCGCTGCTTGCACAGGGTGAACTGATCCATGTCGCCAACTACATCGGGTTGCCCGTTGCCCCGAAGGATTACGACATGGTCGAAGCAATCAAGGTTCGAACAGCGGCACACTCGTTCGAGGGAAAGCTCTTCTCCATTGTGTCCTGCTCCAGCATGTCCGAAGAGATCATCGATTGCGTTGCCGGAGACGATGCCCACGCGCGCGAACTCCTGGAACGCGAGCACAGCGCATTCTCGGGAATCTTCGGACCGGACGGGCGGTTGCTAACCGAGCCCCTGATCGACCGGGAAGGAATTGCCTACGCGGAAATCGACCTCATGCGGTGCATCCAGCCCAAGCAGATGCATGACATTCTTGGTCACTACAACCGGTTTGACGTGTTCAATCTCGCCGTGGACAAGCGCCCGAAGCAGCCGATTGATATCCGGGAACTCGCCGGCTCGCGAAAGACCGCCGCCGCGGAGACCGCCGACCTGTCGGCGCCGCTCACGGACGTCAGCTCACCCGTTCAAACTCGCGAGGAACGCCATGCATGACGACAACGTTGCCGGCCGCGCCCGTGTTGTCGACACGCCGGAACTTACCGCTTACTACGCCGAGCTGGCCAGGCACGAAGCCGGCGCACTGTGGACAGTAGCAAACGATATTGAACCGTGGGAGCCCAGGTCGCACGCAGTGCCGATGCATTGGAGCTACGAGGCCCTGAGACCCCTCGTCCTGAAATCGCTCGAACTGGTGAAACCCGAGGATGCCGGTCGCCGCGTGGTGATGCTGACCAACCCCAAACGTCGCGATGTCAGCGCGGCCGTTGGCTGGCTCTATACCGGCATCCAGGTGATGAAGCCGGGCGAGGCGGCGTCGGCGCATCGCCACATGGCTTCGGCGCTGCGCTTCATCATCGAGGGCAGCGGTGCATACACCATCGTCGATGGAGAACGCCTTACATTACGGGCGAACGACTTTGTCATCACGCCAAATGGAACCTGGCACGAGCACGGCAACGACGGCGGACACTCCCCATGCATCTGGCAGGATGGGCTAGACATCCCCTTGATCAACGCGCTTGAGGCAAATTTCTATCAGGTGCACCCCGACCTGCACCAGGAAGTCGCGCGGCCAGTGAACGCGTCCAACTTCAAATACGGCAATATCGCCCTCAAGCCGCTCGAGCCCGACTGGTCCAAATCGTATTCGCCACTGCTCAAATTCACCTGGGAGAGCACCTACGAGGCGCTGCGTCTTTATGCGACGGCAACGGAGGGCTCTCCTTTCGATGGCCTCGTCATGGAATACATCAACCCGCTCACCGGTGGTGCCGTCATGCCGACAATGGGCGCACAGATGCAGATGCTTCGGGCCGGAGAAGCAACGCGCGCTCACCGGCATACCGGCAACGTGATCTACCACGTAGCCAAGGGCCGCGGTCATTCGATCATCGGCGGCCAGCGGTTCGACTGGAAGGAGCACGACATCTTTTGCGTTCCCTCCTGGGCGTGGCACGAACACGCGAACGCGTCCTCCTCCGATGACGCCTGTCTCTTCTCCTTTAACGATTTCCCCGTCATGAACTCACTCGCGATCTATCGCGAGGAGGCTTACGTTCCAAACGACGGGCACCAGATCATTTAAACCGCAAGCAAGGACATCAAATGCGTTTAGTAACCTATCAGGATCGAGCTCGTGAGCAGGCCGCACGGGCGGGCGTACTGATCGATGAGTACGTCGTCGATATTGCCAGACTCGCCGCCCATGATCACGCCGATCTTCCGGCGACCATGCTCGATCTGATCGACGCAGGGCCGCCCGCGCTCCAGCTTCTCCGAAGTCTTTGCGACATGCACAGGTACGCGTGGCCGGTCGGAGTCGCCACCTTGATCGACAATGTGAGGCTTTTGGCTCCTATCCCAAAGCCGCGCAAGAACATCTTCGGCATCGGACTGAATTACGTGGACCATGTCGCAGAGTCGAGCCGCAGCCTGGACACCGCCAGGGAAATGCCCGGCAAACCGGTCGTTTTCAGCAAGCCGCCAACCAGTGTCATCGGCCAGGGGGATGCGATCGAACACGATAGCCGGATTACCCAGCAGCTGGATTGGGAGGTTGAACTCGCCGTGGTGATCGGACGCAGCGCAAAACGCATCGATGAAGCGCAGGCGATGTCGCACGTTTTCGGCTACACGGTGATTAACGACATCAGCGCGCGGGACAATCGTCGCGCGGGGCAATGGATATTCTCGAAAGGTCAGGATACCTACTGTCCGATGGGACCGTGCATTGTGACCGCCGACGAGATCCCCGACCCCCATGGCCTTGCGCTGTCGCTCACGAAGAACGGACGCGTCATGCAGCAGGCCAACACCTCCCAGATGTATTTCAGGATTCCCGCGCTGATCGCCGACATTGCATCCGCGATGACGCTGGAACCCGGCGACATCATTGCGACGGGAACGCCTGCCGGCGTCGGCGCGGGACGCACCCCTCAGGAGTGGATGGTACCGGGTGACGTGCTGGAGGCCTACGTCGAAGGGATCGGCACGCTCCGCAATCCAGTTGTGGCGATTTAAGGACCGGATCTCATGGAAACAAACAGAATATTTCGCATTGGCCAGATCGTCCCAAGTTCGAACGTGACAATGGAGCGGGAAATTCCGGCCATGCTGCATTCGCGGGAACTGGTCGAACCAGAACGCTTCACGTTCCACTCAAGCCGCATGCGCATGAAGCAGGTGACGAAGGAAGAGCTCGAATCGATGGATCGCGACTCAGACCGATGCGCGGCAGAGCTCGCGGACGCCCAGGTCGATGTGCTCGGATATGCCTGCCTCGTGGCCATCATGAGCATGGGCCACGGATACCATCGCGTTTCCGAAGAGAGACTGACCAGCGTCGTCGAGAAGAACGGGTGCTACGCGCCGGTCGTGACGAGCGCGGGAGCATTGGTGGATGGTCTGCGCACACTCGGCGTTCAGCGTATCGCGCTCATCGCGCCGTACATGAAGCCACTGACACAAATGGTTGTCGACTATCTCGAACGGGAAGGCATCCGGGTCATGAGCCATCTTGCACTTGAGATTCCCGACAACCTCGAGGTTGGAGCCCGCGACCCGAACGCACTACGGGCCATCTACAGGCAGCTCGATCTGTCAGATGCAGACGCGGTAGTTCTTTCCGCGTGTGTGCAAATGCCTTCCCTCGCCGCGATTCAGGCCGTACAGGAGGAATGCGGCAAGCCGGTTGTTTCAGCGTCGGTGTGCACTACCTATGCAATGTTGAAGAAGCTTGGCCTGCGCACATATGTCCCTAACGCAGGTGAATTGTTGTCGGGACGTTACTAGAAGAACCTGAAGGGGCGGCCGGTACGCCCCTCATTCATATCATCTGGAGACACGTCATGAAAAAGCCTTTACTGGCATCGGGCATCCCCTGCCTGCTCACTTTTGCCTTCTCAGCCTCCGCTAGCGCGGACACCGCCGTCAAGATCGGACACGTTGCCCCGCTCACCGGTGCCATCGCTCATCTTGGAAAAGACAATGAAAATGGCGCGCGCCTCGCCATCGAAGAGATCAACGCGAAGGGGCTGCGTATCAACGGCGAGACTGTCCGTCTTGAGCTGGATCCGCAAGACGATGCAGCCGATCCGCGTACCGCAACACAGGTTGCCCAGCGACTCGTGGACGATCGCGTTGTCGCCGTTGTCGGCCACATGAACTCCGGCACTTCGATCCCGGCTTCGAAGATCTACAGCGACGCAAATATTGTCCAGATCTCGCCGTCGGCAACCAATCCGACTTACACGCTCCAGGGTTTCAAAACGACTTATCGGATGGTGGCTACTGACGCGCAGCAAGGTCCGGCGCTCGCAGCGTACGCCCGCAACAAACTGAAGGTTTCAACGGTGGCGATCGTTGACGACAGCACCGCTTACGGTCAAGGTCTTGCGAACGAATTCGAAAAGGCCGCAAAGGCCGCCGGTATGACGGTCCTGTCGCATGACGCCACAAACGACAAAGCGATCGACTTCCGGGCAATCCTGACAAAAATCAAGGGCGAAAACCCGGATGCCGTGATGTACGGCGGCATGGACGCGACTGGCGGTCCATTTACAAAACAGGCGAAGGACTTGAGCGTGCGGGCCAAAGTGCTCGGCGGCGACGGCCTTTGTAGCGAGAAACTCGCCGATCTCGCCGGTGCCGCGGTCAATAACGTGATCTGTTCGGAAGCCGGCACCGCCCTCGAGAGTATGCCGGGCGGCAGCGCGTTCCAGGCGAAGTTCCAGAAGCGCTTCGGCCAGCCTATTCAGCTATACGCCCCGTTTACTTACGACGCCGTCTACATCATCGTCGACGCAATGAAGCGTGCCAACTCCGTTGATGCGGCCAAAATCGTTGCAGCGATGCCGTCAGTCGTCTATCGCGGAGTCGTAGGGGAAACCAGCTTCGACTCAAGGGGCGATCTGAAACATGGCGTGATATCTCTTTACGGTTATAAGGACAGCAAGCGGTCCCTTATTGAAGCCGAAAGGATGTAACCGACTTCGACCAATTGGTATTGGTAATTTCGCATTACGTTAATCGCACTATTTATTTAGGCATACTATGAAAAAGACCGCGACAATCTTTTTTTTCTCGTCAGTCTCCGGCCTGGCTTTTGCCCAGTCATCCGTGACCTTGTATGGTCTGGTGGACGCCGGCGTCACCTACACCAACAACGTCCAGAGCGGTAGCTCGCACGGCGCGAACGTGCAGTTCGTGTCTGGATCCGCCCAGGGCGACCGGTGGGGCATGAAAGGTACGGAGGATATCGGCGGACAACAGCATGTCGACTTCGTGCTGGAAAATGGTTTCCAGCTGTCAAATGGGGCACTCGGTCAAGGTGGCCTGGAATTTGGCAGACAGGCCTATGTAGGATTGTCGGGGCCGTGGGGCGCATTGACGCTTGGCCGGCAATACGACTTCATCGGCGACCAGATGCCCGCCTATGCCGTCGCGTCGAATACGCCGGCGGGTCTTCTCGCATGGAGTCTGCCGGCTTATGCGGCAGGGGGATACGCATTGGATAACCGCGTATGGGGCGACCAGACCAATAACGCGGTCAAATACATGACACCTACATTTGCTGGCTTTTCAGCGGGTGCCATGTTCGGCTTTGGCAATACGCCTGGCTCCGTCGCCACGAACAGCACATCCAGCTTCATCGTCAACTATGCGAATGGACCCTTCATGGCGTCACTGGCCTATTACGGGCAACACAATGTCGCGGGCGGCGGCAACTCGCAAGAGTTCGCCGGCGGCGCCGCCTACGTCATCGGGCAAGCACGGCTATTCGGCCTGGTCACGGATGTCAGGCTGAGCGGTGGAAATCGACCACGTGCAACGACAGCGGAAACGGGTGTGACCTACCGACTGACGCCCGCGTTCCAGTTTGGAGGTGGTTTGCAATTCCAGAAACGAAACAACAATCTGGCTAGCGCAAACCAGTTGACACTGACCGCGGACTACAGCCTTTCCAAGCGTACCGACGTTTATGCGGTCGCGGCACTCGCTCATGATCATGCTTTTGGCGCACAGGTACAGGCGGCATTAGGCGACCCTTCGAGTTCCGACGTGCAGTCGGGCGTACGGGTCGGCATTCGTCACCGGTTCTGAGACACACCACGGCGTAGCCTGATTTGTTCAGAACGCGCGTGTAAGGCTGTGGGCGATTTTCGGGTCGCTCACAGCTAACGTGAACCCTGGCCTCGCCGGATATCATCCCGTTTGCGATCCTCCAAACATGAAACTCCAATCAGATGGTCCAGCTGTAAGCACAGTTCGAACCGCCGCATCCAACAGGTGGCCGAGCGACTGCCGCACATCCCGGCGGCAGGAAGAGTCGACCAGCCAACCTGCGCGGCTCCAAGACCTCCATGTGAGTCGGGATAAAGACATTTCGCCACTATTCCGCACCAATTCGCCCTACAAGCTATTACTCGGCGTATGTATGCAAATATTCTTATCGTACGTTTTCTGTTCCGGCGAGATTGACACGCTCTAGTGCCCTCACAACGCAAATGACTAATCGTGGCGTCCACATGATGCCGACCCGACGCCCGCCGGCAATACGCAGCAAGCCCCCACCAAACGGCCAACCCTCGATCCTATGAGGGCAATTTTGATTTGAATCAATGTTGGTTCAAGTTTCATCCGACGACAATGGCAGGCAAAGCCCCCTCGCGGCAATGAGATGCCAAAGGCGCCTCGGGAGTCCGGGCTTTTCAACTACAAGTCGGGGGTTCAACCTTCCGGTTCGTGCCCGTCGGGCTCCAGGGTCGGAGAAAACGATGTCGGACAAGGCAGATGCTGGACTGCGGGGCAACCCGTCGCGCGAGGATTCCATTCACACCGAGGAAAGCTTCCGCCTGTTAGTCGAAGCAATCGACGACTACGCGATCTTCATGCTGGACGAATCAGGCAACGTCGTGAACTGGAACGCCGGTGCACGGAAAATGAAAGGGTACGAGGTCGATCAAATTGTCGGCCGCCACTTCTCGGTCTTTTACACGCCGGAGGACGTAACAGCAGGCCAGCCCGATCTTCTGCTCGCCGCGGCGGTCGCGCAAGGCAGAGTGGTCAGCGAGGGCTGGCGGGTCCGCAAGGACGGTTCGAAATTCTGGGCGAACGTTGTCATTACAACCATTCGCGCCCCTTCCGGCGACCTCCACGGTTTTGCAAAGGTGACGCAAGACCTGACCGAGCGAAAGCGGCTGGAAGAATTCGAACAACTCAGGGCCTTAGCCGCGCACATTCAGGCCGTTCGCGAGGAAGAACAGATCCGCATCGCCCGCGAACTTCATGATGACATCGGGCAGCAACTCACCGCGCTCAAGATGGCACTTGCCGATCTCGAAAGCGTTCTTCGCGGTAACGGAGCCATCGCCGCGCGGACCTCGGCTCATACGGCGGACATGCATCATCTGATCGACGCGACTGTCGCCTCGCTAAGGCGAATCGCAGCCGGATTGCGTCCCATCATGCTGGAAACGCTAGGGCTCACGCCGGCACTCGAATGGCTCATCGACGATTTTATGCAGCGGTACGACATCGCCGTCGAAGCACGGATCGAGACCGATGACATGAGGCTGAGCGAGGCGGCTGACGAAGGCCTGTTCCATGTCGTCCAGGAAGCACTGACCAATGTGGCCCGGCATGCACATGCCGACAAAGTGACGATCGATCTGGCGCGCGACGGCAAAACCTGTGTATTGCGCGTCGCGGACAACGGACGGGGAATGACGCCGGCGGCGCCTCCGCGCCCGACCTCTTTCGGCCTGCTGGGCATGCGTGAGCGGGTTCATCACCTGAATGGCGCAATGTCGATCGACAGCGCACCCGGCTGCGGTTTTCGTCTCACCATCATCTTTCCACTGGACGCCGTGGAACGGAAGCCGCCGGACCCGGACGCAGTCGCATAATTGCGGATTCCGCCTCTCAGAAGAGACGTGATCCGAATCCTGGGTAAATTCAGGCGGACAGAATGCCGATCACATGCGACGGCGCCGCATATTCCATTCGTATCTATGCCATCATGACCGGCGTGGTGAAAGTGAGATGCCGCGTCCGGCATCGCTCACTTCGGCACACTGCCTGATGACGTCCGTATGTATACGCCTGCCCGGCATTCTCGCTACAATCGCGTCACCGGTCGGGTCGCCGCGGTGCTCGCAGGTGCCTTGTTCAATTCCGCCGGATGATCCACTCAAACCATCATGGAACGCGCTCCTGAAGAATACGATCCCGAAGGGGCCGACCCGGTAGTCGGGCCGTCCAAACCACGGCTGTTCGGCGTGCTGGGGCCCGGCCTCATCGCCGGCGCCTCGGACGACGATCCAAGCGGCATCGCTACTTACAGTCAGGTTGGCGCCGGGTTCGGCTACGGCCTTTCGTGGACGCTGCTCTTCAGCTACCCCCTCATGGTGGCGATCCAGATCATCAGCGCGCGAATCGGGCGCACCACAGGGCATGGCATTGCAGGCGTGCTGCGGCGGCACTATCCGGGTTGGCTGCTGCAATGGGTTGTGGTGCTCCTGCTCATTGCCAACATCATCAATCTGGGTGCCGACCTGGGTGCGATGGCCGATGCAATGGCGCTTTTGCTGCCGGGCCCAAAGTGGCTATATGTGCTGCTGTTCTCGACGATCTGCGTGAGCATGCAGTTACTGCTGCAGTACACACGCTATGTCGCCGTGCTCAAATGGTTCACGCTGTCGCTGTTCGCCTATTTCGCGGTGCTCGCGGTGGTGCATATCGACTGGGGCCAACTCGCGCGTCACTTTTTCGTTCCCCACCTGCACTGGACATCGAACTATCTGACCGCGGTCGTCGCTGTCTTCGGCACGACCATCAGCCCCTACCTCTTTTTCTGGCAATCCGAACAGGAAGTCGAGGATATGAATGTCCATCCGAGACGCCAGGACCTGTTCGACGCGCCGCAGCAGGGACCGGCCGCGCTGCACCGGATTGAAGTCGATACGGTAGTGGGTATGGGCTTGTCCAACCTGGTGGCGCTCGCCATTCTGGCCACCACGGCCGCCACGCTTAACGTCGGCGGCATTACCGATATCCAGACTTCGGCACAGGCGGCCCAGGCGCTGCGCCCGATAGCCGGCTCGTTCGCGGCGCTTTTCTTCACAACCGGAATCGTCGGGACGGGATTGCTGTCCGTACCCGTGCTGGCCGGGTCGGCCGCCTACGCGATCGGTGAAGCACGCGACTGGCCGGTCGGCTTCACCCGCAAAGTGCAGGAAGCAAAGGCGTTTTACGCCACGATCGCGATTGCCACCCTTGTCGGGATGATCGTGAATTTCACCTCGGTCAACCCGATCAAGGCGCTTTACTGGAGTGCCGTGGTCAACGGCGTGGTCGCCGTGCCGGTCATGTTTGTCATGATGCTGATCGCCTCGCGCGCGGATATCATGGGCCGCTTCGTCGCGGGCGGCAGCCTGCGCATACTGGGCTGGCTCGCCACCGCGGTCATGCTGCTGATCACCCTGGCGATGGTGGCAACTTCGTTCTGACCGTGCGTCGACCCTGCGGTTGCCGTCGGGAGCCGACCGGCAACCGGGGACGGCGAACTCAATCCTGCCCCGCCATGCTGCGAAGTTTCGCCGGATCCAGCACCGTTATGAGCCTTGGTCCCTTGCGGCGCACCGCCTCCTGGGTCTCCAGAACATGCAGGCCGCGGCTGACGGATTCAACTGACAGGCCAAGGTAATCGGCAATGTCATGCCGGGACATCGGCAGCATCACTTCTCCCTCGATGCGCCCCTGCTCCGGGTAGGCGTGCTGAATCCAGATCAGAAAGCTGGCCAACCTGGCTGGCGCATCATTTTTCGATACGGTTATCGTGTGATGTTGCGAGCGCCGTAGTTCATGGCATAGTTTGCAGAGCAGTCCGATGTCCAGACGCGGATCGCGTTCAAGAATCTCCGCGAGCGCCTCGACCGGTATCCGGTACGCGACAAGGGGCGTGAGCGATTGGGCGGTCGCCACATAGGCGCCGTTTTCGCTGAGCCCCATCAGATCCCGCGGAAATAGAAAGGCGGTAATCCGCTTGTCTCCGTTCGGCAGCAGTTGATAGGTTTCCGCGACTCCGCTAACGATGTTGTAGGCGAAACGCGCATCACCGCCTTCCGGATAAAGCACCGTATGCCGCCGGACCGTGACGAGCCGCGAAATGGCGATCAGCGCGTCCTGTTCGGATGTGGATAGCAATTCGACTGCCGTGCCGTCGCCGTGCCGCTGGAATGGCACCGCAAAAATCGAAGGCCTGTAGCGAGATGCAGCGGGTAAGTCATCCTTCATGATGTTCTTTCTTTCGAGGTTTGTCTTCTCAGGAAAGCCGGTTCGGCAAGCGTTCGCCAAAACCGGGCAGGCCGGTACGACTTCAGCGGCGCTGTGGGCCGTCAGGCAGGCAAATTGCAGCACCAATGGTCACGCCAAGACTAAAGGAAGGTCCGGCCCTTCCGTTGATCTGCCTCAAGCAGGTCATATAGCGTGGCCTGTGGCAACCAGCAGCGCACATCGCGACTCGAACCCCTAACGCGCACCCGCGGCAATTTATATCACAATCACATATAATCACCCGGCAGCAGTCTCGCGCCTGCCTATTGAAACTTTCGCGCCACCGCACGAACTCTCACACGACTCGACCCGATCTTGCCTCGCTCCGCCGTCACTCGCTGGCTCGCCCGCCGCGTGCCGCCGCCCATCGCCCTTGCGTGGAAGGAGCGGTTGCGTTCGTGCGTCGGCGCATTGGTAGGCATTGCGTTCACCGGGGCCGTCACGCATCTGCTGCTGGGTTCGAGCGGCAATATCCCGTTGCTGGTCGCGCCTATGGGCGCTTCGGCCGTGCTGCTGTTCGCGGTGCCGGCGAGTCCGCTTGCGCAGCCGTGGTCCATCATCGGCGGCAATCTCGTTTCGGCGACGGTGGGCGTTGCCTGCGCGAGCTGGGTCGGCGATCCGCTACACGCCGCGCCGCTCGCCGTCGCCGCCGCGATCTGCGCCATGTTCGCGCTGCGCTGCGTGCATCCGCCGTCTGGAGCGGTTGCGCTCACGGCGGTGTTGGGCGGCCCGGCCGTGCATTCGCTCGGCTACCGCTTCGTGCTTGAGCCGATCGCGCTTCAGTCCGCGGCGCTCCTCGGCGCCGCAATCGTGTATCACGCCGTCACCGGCCACCGCTATCCGCACTCGGCACGGCAAATCGCAAGCGAATCGGACCCGGCCGCTCAACCGCGGCCTGGATTCACGCGCGCGGATCTCGACGCCGTGCTCAAACGGCAAAGCGAACTGCTCGACATTGCCCCCGACGACCTCGAATCCCTGCTGCGCGCCTTGCAGTTGCAAACCTACGCGCGCAGTTTCGACGAGCTCACCTGTGCGAGCATCATGTCGCATGGCGTGATCACCGTGTCGGCGCACACGCGGGCGGCAACCGCATGGAGCATTCTGCAACGCCACGGCGTGAAGGCGCTTCCGGTCACGAACGAGGAAAGGCACGTGGTCGGAATCATCACGCGGGCCGACCTCGGCGGTGGCCGGCAACCAGGCGTGCTCGCCAGGCTGCGGCACCTGCTGCTCGGCCTGCGCCGCGCCAGCGAGCCTACCGTCGGCACGCTGATGACCACCCACGTCCGCACGGTCGACACCACCACGCCTATCGCGGACCTGGTGCCGCTCTTCGCCGACTTTGGACACCACCACATCCCGGTGCTCGACAGCCGAACGAGGCAACTTGCGGGAATGGTGACTCAGGCGAATCTGATCGCCGGGTTATACCGCCAGCCCACCACGCCAACGCGAGCGTCGCAGCGCGCGGCCTGAAAAGTCATCCCGATTCCATTAGGCGTCGCCACATCCAAATACATCATGTTGTGATATAAATGACGTTTCTCTCATGCAAGCCCCAATGAAAACCCAACGCCGCGAACTGGAAAAGTCCGATTTCGAGCAGTTGTCCGAGTTCCGCTATCAGATGCGGCGATTCGAACGCTTCTCGGAACAGGCAGCGCAAACCGAAGGCATCACGCCTTTGCAATATCTGCTGCTTCTGCACATCAAAGGCTACCCGCAGCGGGACTGGGCGACCATCGGCGAACTGGCCGAACGGCTGCAGGCCCAGCATCACGGCGTCGTGGCGCTGGTGTCGCGTTGCGAAGCGCTTGGCCTCGTCAAACGCAAAGTCAGCGAGACCGATCGCCGCCAGGTGGAAGTGCACCTGCAAAAGCCCGGCGAAAAGACGCTGGCCAAACTGGCAACGCTGCACCGTGCCGAACTGAAGTCGCTCGAAGGCGCGTTCAATGTGCCGCAAATCGACCGCTAGTGCGCGGCACGCCGCTCACTGGCTACTCACCTCAACATTGCCTCGATCATGACAGCCGATACCCATAAGCGCGACTTCGCCGAAAACCGCCGGCTGCCCGGCATCGCTTTGCTGGCAGCGGGCATCGGCGTCATCAGCACGCTGGCTGCTTTCGTGCTGCTGAATCTGATCCACCTGTTCACGAACCTGTTTTTCTTCGGCGAGCTTTCCTTCGCGGAACGCTCGCCGGCGCAGAACACGCTCGGCGCCTGGGTCGTGCTGGTGCCGGTGGCGGGCGGTCTGATCGTCGGACTGATGGCGCGCTTCGGCTCGGAGAAAATTCGCGGCCACGGCATTCCGGAAGCCATTCTGTTCGGCAAGAGCCGCATGTCGCCGAAGGTAGCGATCCTCAAGCCGCTGTCCTCCGGCATCGTGATCGGCAGCGGTGGGCCATTCGGCGCGGAAGGCCCCATCATCATGACGGGCGGTGCCTTGGGTTCGCTGATTGCGCAGTGCGTACGCGTGAGCGCCGCGGAGCGTAAAACGCTGCTGGTCGCCGGCGCCGCGGCCGGCATGACCGCGGTGTTCGGCACGCCGGTCGCGGCAGTGCTCCTCGCGGTCGAGCTGCTGTTGTTCGAATGGCGGCCGCGCAGCTTCTTGCCGGTCGCGCTCGCCTGTGCGGTGGCGGGTTTCGCGCGCGGCGCCCTGTTCGGCGCGGGACCGTTGTTTCCGCTCGAAACGGTGCCGCCTGGCGCGCTCTCGCTGTTCACCTGCGTGATTGCCGGCTTACTCTCGGGAGCGCTGGCAGCAGGCCTATCCGCCGCGCTCTACAAGACCGAAGATCTGTTCGGCAAACTCAGGATCCATTGGATGTGGTGGCCCGCGCTCGGCGGACTCGTGGTCGGCATTGGCGGGTTTATCGAACCGCGCGCGCTCGGCGTGGGCTACGACGTCATCGGTGATCTGCTGCATTTGCATCTGGCCTTGCAGGTTGCGCTTGCGTTGCTGCTCGTCAAGGCCGTCATGTGGGTCGTCGCGCTCGGCTCGGGTACGTCGGGCGGGGTGCTTGCGCCATTGCTGATGCTGGGCGCCGGTCTCGGCGTGGTGTTGAGCCATCTGATGCCGGGCAACGATCCGGCGCTGTGGCCGCTCGTGTGCATGGCGGCCACGCTCGGCGCGACGCTCGGGGCGCCGCTGACCGCAATCGTGTTCGCGTTCGGCCTGACGCATGACAGCAACGCGTTATTGCCGCTACTCGCCGCAACGCTGGTCGCACACGGCTTCGCGACGGTCGTGATGCGCCGCTCGATCATGACGGAGAAAATCGCACGCCGCGGATATCACATCTACCGCGAATACGGCGTCGATCCGCTGGAGCGCCATTACGTCGACGAAGTCATGACACGCGACGTCGAAACGATAGACGCACACTCGACAATCGACGAAACGCTGGCGCGGTACTTCGGCCCGCTGCAAACGCATCGCGCGTATCCCGTGATTCGGGACGGCGTGTTGACCGGGGTTATCGATCGCACGGCTCTCGAACGCATGAGTACCGCTCCCGACCGCGAGGGCGCCGCGACTACCTTGCTCGAACTGATGCAGACGCGCGCGTCCGTCGTCGCCTTGCCCTGCGAGACTTGCCGGCTCGTTGCAACGCGTCTCGCGGTCCATGGCCTGGAACGCATGCCCGTGGTGGACGACGTGAACACGCGGCGAATCGTCGGCATCGTGTCGCGCAGCGATCTGGTGAAGCCGTCGCTCGCGCATTTCGACGAAGAGCATAAGAAGGAGCGCTTCCGGCGTCTCGGCACGCGCGCCGCGAAGCGTCGCCTTTCGCCGCTCCGCCGCACCGGCTGACATGAATCGGGAAGCGCGGTATCGATCCACACTGCGTAGGAAAACGTAAATCACAGATTTTTCCCGCAACGTTTTCCATCATTTCATCCGACCCGATCGGCAATTTCCCAAGCCAACCTCACCCGAATAGACAGGAAACAACGGATTCCCAAGCTGAACATTTATTGAGACATACAGACGTGCAATGATCGCCGCCGGTCCAGCAAGACGCACTGTGACTCTGCGTGAGCAGACGCTTTGGCAACGCCGCAGCCCCCGCGCTTTCATTCCATCAATATGACCAATTTTCTGTTCGATCTCTTCTCGAACCTGGCTTTGCTGGGCTTCGTGCTGGCCGCATGTCGTCTGTGCAATCGCCGCATCCCCGGCGCTCCGCTCAATGGTTCGCATATCTTCGCCGCGTTGGCGTGCATCGCATTCGTGCTCGATGCCGCGCTGACCTTTCTGGTGTTCGCCGACTCGCAGAACCGCTACGGCCACCTCAGCACATCAATGGCGTTCTTCGAGCGCGCCTGCGCGTACTGGCTTGCGATCATCGCCGCGCTCGCCTGGCGTCGTGCGGCGCGCCGCTCGCGCCACGCGAAAGTCTGTAGTAGCGAACCCCTCGTCATCCACACTTCGCCGTATTCCAAATCGCATCTACCCATGTAAGGCAGAACAATCGCCACCGTTCGAATGCCCGCGCCAGGCGGCTGACTTTTACCATCGGACAAGCGGTCATGGCAACGGGAACGGTCCTTGCGCATGCGCGCGCCGTCGCCTATAACTTCCGAAGACCGAGTGTTACCGTTTGCGCCCGTCGCCGGGCATTTGCCGCTGTATTGCACCACCGCAGTCCAATCAGTCGAAGGCAACAACCCAACGAGGAACATCTTGGATCTCGAAACCGTACGCGTCTTCATCATGACCCGAGGCATCGACCTCGGCACCAAGGTCGTCGGGGCGATCGTCTTGTGGATCGTCGGCCGTTGGCTCATCGGCATGATCACCGGTTTGCTGCGTAAGGTGTTGTCGCGCAACGGCCGGGTCGATCCCACGCTGGCGCATTATCTCGGCTCGATTCTCGGCGCATTGCTGAACCTGCTCCTGATCCTCGCAATCCTGCAGGTGTTCGGTGTACAAACCACTTCGTTCGCCGCGTTGCTCGCCGGCCTCGGCCTCGCCATCGGCACCGCCTGGGGCGGCCTGCTTGCTCACTTCGCCGCGGGCGTATTCATGCAGGTGTTACGGCCGTTCAAGGTCGGCGATTTCGTCACCGCGGGCGGCGTTACCGGCACGGTCTCGGAACTGGGTCTGTTCGGCACCACCATCGTGACGCCGGACAACGTGACGACTATCGTCGGCAATAACAAGATCTTTTCCGACACGATCTCGAACTACAGCCTCCTGCCCGTGCGCCGCGTGGAGCTGACGGCGAAGATCGCCAACGGCGTCGATCCGACAGATGCGATGAACCGGTTGAAAGCGGCCGTCATGCAGATTCCGAACGTGGCCGAAAGTCCCGCACCGGACATCGAAGTGCTGAGCTTCACGCCGGAAGGCCCGCTGCTTTGCGTGCGGCCCTATGCGCACAATGAGAACTATTGGCAGGTCTATTTCGACACCAATCGCGCGATCATCCAGACGTTCAAGGAAGCAGGCTACCCGACGCCGGAAACGCCGCTGGCGCCGCGTGCGGTGAGCTGAGTGTTGTCGGGTAACGGGAATCGCGCCCGGCGGAACGACGCGGCTTTATCGCGTCGTCAATTGTCAAATTCATGAGATTCACAAGTACAAAGCAAAAACGGCGTCGTTCAGATTCACGACGCCGTTTTTTCATGTGGCTAAGTATTGCGGTGAAACGTCAGCGGCTATCTGCATTCGGCGCTTTCTTGCGCATCATCTTCCACAACGCGCCGAGCACGACCGGCACCACCGCCGCGCCGATACCCACCAGCACGATCACATTCAGATACTGGCGGATAAACGGAATGTTGCCGAAGAAATAACCGAGCAACGTCAGCAGCAACACCCAGAAAAGCGCGCCGACAAAGTTGAACAGCTGGAACCGGCTCACGGTCATTTCAGATGCGCCCGCAACGAACGGCGCGAAGGTGCGCACCACCGGAATGAAACGCGCCAGCACGATGGTTTTGCCGCCATGCTTCTCATAGAAATTGTGGGTCTTCTGCAGTGCGCTGCGATCGAGAAAGCGTTCGAGAAAAGGAATGTGCGAATTGAACACCCGCGGCCCGATGGCTCGCCCGATCATATAGTTGACGGTATTGCCGCTAATGGCCGCCACGAGCAGCAACACGATCAGCAAACCAATGTTCATTTCGCCGGTCGCGCAAAAAGCGCCGCCGATGAACAGCAGAGAATCGCCCGGCAAAAACGGCAGAACCACCAGCCCGGTTTCGCAGAACACGATCAGAAACAGCACCGCGTAGACCCAGGCGCCGTACACGTGAATAAAGTCTCCGAGGAACTTGTCGATGTGCAAGACAAGGTTGACGAAGTGTAGCAACGTGTCCAAAGAGAATCCTTTATTAAGCGAATGTGACGGTGGCGAAAACGGCCATACCAGCGGACCCGTTAGCGAGGGCGGCAAGCGCTCACTCGCCGCCGGAAATTGACCGCGTCATGATACAGAAAGTGCCCGGCGGCATTTAAAAATCTCCCGCGCTCCGGGGCGCTTGCGCGCGCCGCGAGCTCGCCGCGCCGAATCGCTATAATTTCGCCATGTCCGAATTCTCCGAAACGCCTGCCGACCTCGACGCCGCGCCCGCGGTCTCCGCCGCAGCGCCCGCGTTGCGCCCGTTGCGCGCGATCCAGCCCCTTCCCGATCAGCTGATCAGTCAGATCGCCGCCGGCGAAGTGGTCGAGCGGCCCGCCTCGGTCGTCAAGGAACTGCTGGAAAATGCGCTCGACGCGGGCGCGCAGTCGCTGCGCATCCTGCTCGACGAAGGCGGCGTCAAACGCATCTCGATCACCGACGACGGCTGCGGCATCCCCGAGAACGAACTCGCGCTGGCGCTGATGCGTCACGCAACCAGCAAAATCCGCTCGCTTGCCGAACTGGAAGCGGTCGCTACGCTGGGGTTCCGCGGCGAGGCGCTGGCCTCGATCGCCTCGGTCGCGCAGATGACCATCACGAGCCGCACGGCCGACGCGGCGCACGCGGTGCGCGTGGATGCGCAAACGGGCGTGCTGAGCCCCGCAGCCGGCACGCAGGGCACCACGATCGAAGTCCGCGAGTTGTACTTCAACACACCGGCGCGCCGCAAATTTCTGAAGAGCGAGCAGACCGAACTCGGCCATTGTCTCGAACAGATCCGCCGCGCCGCGCTGGCGCGGCCGGATGTCGCGATTTCGGTGCTGCATAACGGCAAGGCGGTCGAACACTGGAACGCCAGCGAGCCTCCCGTGCGGGTCGCGAAGATTCTCGGCGACACGTTCGCCACGGCCCATCTGCCGCTCGACGAATCCGCGGGACCGCTTGCCGTCTATGGTTGCGCGGGTCTGCCGACCGCGAGCCGCGGGCGTGCCGATCAGCAGTATTTCTTCGTCAACGGCCGCTTCGTGCGCGACAAGCTGCTCACGCACGCCGTGCGCGCCGCTTATGAAGACGTGCTGCATGGCGAGCGCTATCCGTCCTATGTGCTGTTCCTCGATCTGCCGCCTGAGGCAGTAGACGTGAACGTGCATCCGTCGAAAATCGAAGTGCGGTTCCGCGATTCGCGCTCGATCCACCAGTTCGTCTTCCACGCCGTGCAGCGCGCGCTGGCGCGGCATGCGGGCGCCTCGCCGGAAACGACGGCGGGCGGGCATGCGGCGCATCTGGAGCCGTCCGTCGGCGGGCCGGCTTCGTTTGGCGCGACGCCGCTGGGCGGCGCGGGCGTCGGCTTCGGTGCTGGCAACGGTGCAGGCGGCCTCGGTGGCGGCTTGGGTGGCGCATCGGGCGGCGGCTTCGGATCGTCGTCGCAGCAGCCCGGCAATACCTGGATGCGCCAGGCGCGCATGACGCAAGGCACGCTGCCGGTTGCCCAACCGCTCGCGTTTTACGACGCGCTCTTCGGCCGCAAAGAGACGAACGCGGGCACGGCCGAAGGCGCCACGCTTTTCGAGGCGCGCGATTCGGCCGCCGAAGCACCCTCGCCGTACAACGCGTCCGCACCCTACCCGGCGCCCGCTTTCCATGCCGCCGACGAGCAACCGCTCGGCTTCGCGCTCGGCCAGATCCACGGCATCTATGTGCTGGCGCAGAACGCGCACGGTCTGGTGATCGTCGATATGCACGCCGCGCACGAGCGCATTCTGTACGAGCAGTTCAAGAATGCGCTGGCCGATCGCACGATTGCCGTGCAACCGCTGCTGATCCCGCAGTCGATGCAGGCCGACCCAATCGAAATCGGCACGGTGGAAGAAGAACGCGACACGCTCGACGCACTCGGCTTCGATCTCGCCGTGCTGTCGCCGACCACACTCGCCATCCGCGCCGTACCGGCGCTGCTGAAAGACGCCGATCTGCAGGCGCTGGCGCGCGCGGTGCTCTCCGACCTGCATGCATTCGGCGGCTCGCGCGTACTGACCGAACGTCAGCACGAACTGCTCGGCACGCTCGCCTGCCATCACGCGGTGCGCGCTAACCGGCGTCTGACGCTCGACGAAATGAACGCGCTGCTGCGTCAGATGGAGGCCACCGAGCGCGCCGATCAATGCAATCACGGACGTCCCACGTGGTATCAGTTGACGCTGTCCGATCTCGATCGGCTGTTCATGCGTGGTCAGTGACGTGACGCCGCTGCAACGCGCGCCGGGTTGCCTATGACTTCACGCATAGCCACGACAATCCCGTGCCTGCTCGGCCCGACCGCATCCGGCAAAACCGCCGCTGCGCTGGCGCTCGCCGCACGGCATCCGGTGGAAATCATCAGTGTCGATTCGGCGCTGGTCTATCGCGAGATGGATATCGGCACCGCCAAACCGACCGCCGAAGAGCGTGCGGTGGCGCCGCATCATCTGATCGATATCGTCGATCCCACCGGCAGCTATTCCGCTGCGCAGTTTCGCGCCGACACCTTGCGGCTGACCGGCGAGATCCACGCGCGCGGGCGCCTGCCGTTGCTGGTCGGCGGCACCATGCTGTACTACAAGGCGCTCACCCAGGGACTCAACGATCTGCCGGCCGCCGACGCCGACCTGCGCGCCACACTCGACGCCGACGCCGCACGCGAGGGCTGGCCGGCCATGCATGCGCGGCTTGCCGCTGTCGATCCCGTGACGGCTGCGCGCCTCGCGCCGAACGATTCGCAGCGGATTCAGCGGGCGCTTGAGGTCTTTATGCTGACCGGGCAAGCCATGTCCGCCTTGCTGGCCGCGCCTGCCCGAGTGGATGACGCCGCAGCCGCGTGGCGCTTCGTGCCGATTGCGCTGGAGCCGTCCGATCGCGGCGTGCTCCACGCGCGCATCGAGAAACGCTTCGATGCGATGCTGGCCAGCGGTTTCGTCGATGAAGTGGTGAAGTTGCGCGAACGCGGCGACTTATCGCCCGAGATGCCGTCCATGCGTTGCGTGGGCTACCGGCAAGTCTGGGAATATCTGGACGGCGCCGTCGACTATTCGACCATGCGCGATAAGGGTGTCTTTGCGACCCGGCAGTTGTGCAAGCGGCAGCTCACATGGCTGCGAAGCATGACAGAGCGAGTGGTGGTGGACTGCTGCGATCCGCACGCGACGGGGCGGGTGCTTGAAGCGATTGAAGCGTTGCTTTGAAACTTTGCTGCGTTGAAGCTTTAAACCCGCGCGGCGCCGGCTAATCGCACGCCACGCGGTCTAACAAGCCTTTAGACCACTACGGTCTGAGCCTCACCGGCCGCGCTTTCGCGAATCACGCCGATCTTCCAGACCTGCTCGCCGGCTGCGGACAGCAGACCGATTGCCGCATCGGCATCCGCAGCCGACACCACCACGGCCATGCCGATCCCGCAGTTGAACACGCGGTGCATTTCCGCGTCCGCCACGCCACCGTGTTTCTGCAGCCACGAAAACAGCGGCGGCAACGGCCAGCCACGATGATCCAGCTCAGCCGTCAGGCCTTCACGCAACACGCGCGGAATGTTCTCGACCAGCCCGCCGCCCGTGATGTGCGCCATGCCCTTCACCGCGATCTGCTGCATCAGCGCCAGCAGCGGCTTCACGTAAATATGTGTGGGCGCCATCAGCGCGTCGGCGAGCGAGCGGCCGTCGAAATCCGCGTTCAGATCAGGCTGCGCACGCTCGATGATCTTGCGCACCAGCGAAAAACCATTCGAATGAATGCCGCTCGAAGCCAGGCCCAGCACCACGTCGCCGGGAGCGATCGTGCTGCCGTCGATAATCTTGCTCTTTTCCACCGCGCCGACCGCGAAACCGGCCAGATCGTACTCGCCGTCCGGGTACATGCCCGGCATTTCCGCCGTCTCGCCGCCGATCAGCGCGCAACCCGACAGTTCGCAGCCGTACGCGATCCCCTTCACCACCGTTGCCGCCGTGCCGACGTCCAGCTTGCCGCAGGCGAAGTAATCCAGGAAGAACAGCGGCTCCGCGCCCTGCACGAGAATGTCGTTCACGCTCATCGCCACCAGGTCCTGGCCGACTGTGTCGTGCTTGTTCAGCTGAAAAGCGAGGCGCAGCTTGGTGCCGACGCCGTCGGTGCCGGACACGAGCACCGGCTCCTTATACTTCTTCGGCACTTCGAACAGCGCGCCGAACCCGCCGATGCCGCCCAGCACGCCGTCGCGCATCGTCTTTTTGGCAAAGGGCTTGATTGCGTCGACAAGGGCGTCGCCCGCGTCGATGTCCACGCCGGCGTCGCGATACGACAAACCTTGGGCCGAATCAGTTGAATTCGGGGCGGATTTCGGTTGATTCATGGGGACGAGCTCGAAGGTCGGTAAAATGCGATTTTACCCGATGCCGGCCCTCTGGCTGGAATTTGAATCATCCGGTCCGACGACACCTGGGAAACAACCTTGCAAGAAAACTCCTCGATTCTGACGCCTGTCCAGCGCCGCGCCTTCACCTGGCTAGCCATTGCGCTAGGCATCGGCATTCTGCTCTGGCTGCTGAGTCCGGTCCTCACGCCGTTTCTGCTCGGTGCGATTCTCGCGTACATTCTGCAGCCGGGCGTCGCGTGGATGGTGCGCCGGCGCGTGCCGCGCGGTCTGGCCGCCTTGCTGATGATGCTGCTCTTCACGCTGCTGATGACACTGCTCGTCCTGCTGGTGCTGGCCGTCGTGCAGAAAGAAGGGCCGCAGCTGCGGCAGCAGGTGCCGGTGCTGTTCGCGCATGTGAACGCGTGGCTGCAACCCAAGCTGGCCTTGCTGGGACTGGCCGATTCGCTCGATTTCGCCAGCATCCGCGATCTCGTGATGGGGCAGCTCGAAGGCAGCGCGCAGACCGTCGCGCTGTATGCATGGACCTCCATCCGCACGAGCGGCAATGTGATGATAACGGTGGTCGGCAACGTGGTGATGGTGCCGCTCGTGCTGTTCTACCTGCTGTACGACTGGAACCGCATGCTCGCCCGCATGCAGACCGTGGTGCCGCGCCGCTGGCTCGACAAGACGCTGCAACTCGCGCACGACATGGACCAGATGCTGTCGCAATACCTGCGCGGCCAGTTGCTCGTGATGGGCGTGCTCGCCGCATACTACGCAATTGCGCTGAGCCTCGCGCGCTTCGAGATCGCGTTGCCGGTCGGCATCTTTACAGGACTCGCGGTGTTCATCCCGTACATCGGTTTTGCGACCGGTCTCGCGTTGGCGCTCCTCGCGGCGCTGCTGCAATTCGGCGACTGGTACGGCTTCGGCGCGGTTGCGCTGATCTACGGTGTCGGCCAGATCCTGGAGAGCTTTTTTCTCACGCCGCGCCTCGTAGGCGAACGGATCGGCCTGCACCCGCTCGCGGTGATCTTCGCGTTGCTCGCGTTCGGGCAGCTGTTCGGCTTTTTCGGCGTATTGCTGGCACTGCCGGTCAGCGCGATTCTGTCGGTCGCCACGCGCGAGTTGCGGCAAAGCTATCTGGCGAGCTCGCTTTATAAGAACTGACTGCCTGTTGACTATTCCGGCCCGTGCTGCGGGCCGCTTGCGGCCCAAGCCTCATTTTCGGCATTAACCTACTGTGCTTCGTCAACTGACGCTCGATCTCGGCACCCCGCCGCCATCGACATTCGACAATTTCTTCGCCGGCGCCAACGCCGAGCTGGTCACGCGCTTGCGTGAGCTCGACAACGCGCTGGCGGCCGGGCCGGTCGCCGATCGCACTTTCTACATCTGGGGCGAGTCCGGCAGCGGCCGCACGCACCTGTTGCAGGCGCTCGTGCACGAAGCGCCGCCGGGGCACGCACGCTTCGCCGGCCCGCAGAGCAGCCTCGCCGCCTTCAGCTTCGACCCCCGCGTCGCCCTCTATGCGATCGACGATTGCGACGCCCTGTCGGCCGCGCAGCAGATCGCCGTCTTCAACCTGTTCAACGAAGTGCGCGCGCATCCCACCAGCGCACTGGTCGCCGCGGGCAACGCGCCGCCCATCGGCATGACGGTACGCGAGGATTTGCGCACGCGCCTCGGCTGGGGCCTCGTGTTCCATCTCACGCCGCTGCCGGACGAAGACAAGGCCGCGGTGCTCAAACACGCGGCGCGCGAGCGCGGCATCATGCTCGCCGACGACGTGCCGGCCTACCTGCTCACGCACTTTCGCCGCGACATGCCGAGCCTGATGGCGCTGCTCGACGCGCTCGACCGCTTCTCGCTCGAACAGAAACGCGCGGTCACGCTGCCGCTGTTGCGCACCATGCTGGCTTCGCCCGACGCCGAAGAACGGCGCGGCGGGCCCGCCTCATCCGCTTCATCCGCCTCACCCGCCGCTTCAAGTAAAATAGGCCCCCATGGCTAACCTCGCACTCTTCGATCTCGACCACACGCTCATCCCCACCGACAGCGACCACGAATGGGGCCGCTTCATGGTGAAACACGGCATGGTCGACGCCGAAAACTTCGCCCGTGAAAATGACCGCTTTTTCGCCGACTACAAAGCCGGCAAGCTCGACATTCACGCCTATCTGATCGCCATGCTCACGCCGCTTTCCAGATACACGCGCGCGCAGCTCGCCGACTTTCACGCGCAGTACATGCACGAAGTCATCAAGCCGGCAATCTTCCCCGCCGCGCTGGAACTGGTGAAGCAGCACCGCGAAGCCGGCGACCTCTGCTGCGTGGTCACCGCCACCAACGAATTCATCACCCGGCCGATCGCGCAGGCATTCGGCGTCGACACGCTGATCGCCTGCGAAGCGGAAACCGTCGACGGCGAGCCGCATTCGCCGTACACCGGCCGCCCCACCGGCACGCCGAGCTACAAGGAAGGCAAGATCGTGCGCACCGAAGCGTGGCTCGCCTCGCTCGGCAAGACGTGGAGCGACTTCGAGCACAGCTATTTCTATAGCGATTCGCGCAACGACATCCCGCTGCTCGAAAAAGTCACGGACCCGATCGCGACCAATCCCGACGACACATTGCGCGCCCATGCGCAGGCCAAAGGCTGGCGCATCCTCGAACTCTTCCAACCCTCGTGATCAAAAAATTTATCCGCAAGCTATTCGGCCAGGACACGGCACCCGCTGACGACACCCTGCCCGCCGAAGCCGAAGCAGACCAAACCGGCCACGCACCGGCGCGCACTCCGTCAGGCGCGAGCAAAGCGCGCCGCAAGCCGGCCCGCTCCAGCGCGCCCGCGAAAGCGGTGCGCGACCCGGACGTGCCGGTCATCATTCCGCACGACGTGCATGGCATCGACCAGGCGCTGATCTCGAGGAACGCGATTCGCGTGACCGAGGGTCTGCAACAGGCCGGCCACCGCGCGTTCATCGTCGGCGGTGCGGTGCGCGATCTACTGCTCGGCATCAAGCCGAAAGACTTCGACGTTGCGACCGACGCCACGCCCGAACAGGTGCAGAAGCTGTTCCGCCGCGCGCGCATCATCGGCCGCCGGTTTCAGATCGTGCACGTGCAGTTCGGCCAGGAGATCATCGAGACCTCCACGTTCCGCGCGCTGGTCGATCCGCCTGCGGCAGACGCCGCGCCGCCGCGCCGCCTGAAACGCGACGAGCTCGACCGCCGCACGCATGCGGTGGACGCAAGCGGCCGCGTGCTGCGCGACAACGTGTGGGGCGAACAGCACGAAGACGCTACGCGCCGCGACTTCACGATCAACGCGATGTATTACGATCCGGCCACGCAAACCGTGCTGGATTATCACAACGGCATGGCCGACATGCGCGCACGCCTGTTGCGCATGATCGGCGACCCGGCCACGCGCTACCGCGAAGATCCGGTGCGCATGCTGCGCGTGGTGCGTTTCGCGGCGAAGCTCGACTTCGAGATCGAGGACAGCACCCGCGAGCCGATCGCCGGCATGGCCGATCTGATCAACAACGTGCCCGCCGCGCGTCTCTTCGACGAGATGTTGAAGCTGATGCTCTCGGGCCATGCGCTCGCGTGTCTGAAACGTCTGCGCCAGGAAGGCCTGCATCATGGCCTGCTGCCTCTGCTCGACGTGGTGCTCGAACAGCCCATCGGCGAGAAATTCATCACGCTCGCGCTGAACAACACGGATGCCCGCGTGCGCGCCGGCAAGCCAGTGTCGCCGGGCTTCCTGTTCGCCACGCTGTTGTGGCACGACGTGCAGCAGCGCTGGCAAAAATTTGAAGCGAACGGCGAATATCCCGTGCCCGCCCTGCATCGTGCGATGGACGAAGTCCTCGACATGCAAACGGAGAAACTCGCGATCCACAAGCGCTTCTCGTCGGACATGCGCGAGATCTGGGGGCTGCAATTGCGTCTCGAGAAACGCTCCGGAAGAAGTGCGGTGAAGCTGCTGGAACACCAAAGATTTAGAGCGGGGTATGATTTCCTCCTGTTGCGCTGCGAATCAGGCGAACTCGATGAGTCGGTCGGTGCGTGGTGGACGGAGTTCATAGAAGGAGACATCGCCGCCCGTGAGACATTGCTCACGCAAGGCGGGAAGGACCGAAGCCCCAGAAAACGACGGCGGCGCAGCAGTGGCGCCAGAAACCGCAAACCGGGCGACGGATTGGAGGGCGGCACGCCAGCCGAACGCACAGCCGACGAAGCAGGCCATGACGGCCCGCGCGAAGACTGACACAGCGTTCACTGAAGCCGTCGAACGACAGTTGCAGGAAGTTATGCCATGACGGTTGCTTATCTCGGCCTCGGCGCGAATCTCGGGGACGCGCGCCAGACCCTGAAAGACGCGGTGGTGTGCCTCGCACAACAGCACACCATCACCGTGCTCGCCAAGTCGAGCCTGTATCGCACTGCCCCGATCGACGCGGGCGGTGACGACTATTTCAACTGCGTCGTGAAGGTCGATACGACGCTCCCCGTGCGGCATCTGCTTGCGCTATGCCACAAGATCGAGCACCAGTTCGGCCGCGAGCGGCCGTTCCGCAACGCGCCGCGCACGCTCGACCTGGACATCCTGCTATTCGGCGATCAATCGATCGACGAAGCCGATCTCATCGTGCCGCATCCTCGCCTGATCGAACGCGCTTTTGCGCTCGTGCCGCTCGTCGAGATCGACTCCGCCTTGATCATTCCGCAACACGGCCGCGTCGAGGCGCTGCTCAGTAAGGTGAGCGACCAACGCATCGAGAAGGTGAAAGGACCTTGCCAGTGTCCTATGCTCAATGCATTGACCGCCGGTGAAGACGCTGCCGGCAAGGGCCGCTGCGAATGAATTCATCGCCGCTCACCGTCACGGCGCCGCAGTTGCGGCCGCCGTTCGGCTATCTCGCGATCGAAGGGCCGATCGGCGTCGGCAAGACGTCGCTCGCACGGCGCCTTGCGCAGCGCTGGTCGATGCAGGAACTGTTCGAACGCCCGCAAGACAATCCATTTCTCGAACGCTTTTACCGCGACACCGCGCGTTACGCGTTGCCCACGCAATTGCACTTCGCCTTGCAGCGCGCGCAGCAGGCTCAGGACGTGAGCGCGGCGCACCTGTCGGGCACGCCGCTGATCGCCGATTTCATGACGCAGAAGAACGACATCTTCGCGCGTCTGACGCTGCAGGAAGACGAGTGGCAACTGTATCGCGCGCTTGCCGCGCGGCTCGAAGTCAGCGCGCCCGCGCCTGACTTCGTGGTCTATCTGCAGGCGAGCCCCGAGGTGCTGTTTGCGCGCATCCAGAAGCGCGCGGTGCCTATGGAGCTACAGATTTCCGACGCCTATCTGCACGCGCTGTGCGACGCGTACAACGAGTTCTTCTATCACTACGACCGCACGCCCGTGCTGACGGTCAACGCCGAACACCTGAATCCGCTCGACTCGGACGCGGACCTTGCGCTGCTTGCCGAACGCATTGAAACCATGCGCGGCCGCAAGGAATTCTTTGTCAAAGGCACGTCGCTCTGAGCGGCGCGGCCACCTCTTTTTTCTCAACGGATTGACCCATGACCTATTTGCAGGAAGCGAGCCGGAACGCCGTCACCGTGCCGAAACTGCAGGCAATGCGCGACGCCGGCGAAAAAATCGCCATGCTCACCTGTTACGACGCGAGCTTTGCCGCGCTGCTGGATCGCGCGGGTGTCGACGTGCTGTTGATCGGCGATTCGCTCGGCAATGTGCTGCAAGGCCAGACCACTACCCTGCCCGTGTCGCTTGCCGACATCGCATATCACACGGCTAGCGTGGCGCGCGCGCGGCCCGCGGCGCTGATCGTGGCCGACTTGCCGTTCGGCACTTACGGCACGCCGGAAGATGCCTTCAGAAGCTCGGCCGAATTGATGCGTGCCGGCGCGCAGATGGTGAAGCTCGAGGGCGGCGAATGGCTCGCGGACACAGTGCGCTTCCTGGTGGAGCGCTCGATTCCCGTGTGCGCGCACGTCGGCCTTACGCCGCAATCCGTGCATGCATTCGGCGGCTTCAAGGTGCAAGGCAAGACCGAGGCTGGTGCGACGCAGTTGCTGCGCGACTCGCTCGCCGTGCAGGCGGCCGGCGCGCAACTGATCGTGATGGAAGCAATTCCGACGCTGCTCGCAAGCGACGCCACGAAGCAACTGCGCATTCCGACGATCGGCATTGGCGCGGGTCTGGATTGCTCGGGTCAGGTGCTGGTGCTGCACGACATGCTGGGCATTTTCCCCGGCAAACGCCCGCGCTTCGTGAAGGATTTCATGCAGGGGCAACCGAGTATTCTGGCGGCCGTGGAAGCGTATGTCGCCGCGGTGAAGGACGGTTCGTTTCCCGGACCGGAGCACACGTTCTGAATTTCAACCGATAGGAAATCGGACAAAACGGGCCTTTTCGCACCCATTTTGGTTTGCATCCGGGATCTCATCTCATGCAAAGCCGGCCGTCTTTCTTCGTCTACCTTTTGACGCGGCACTGGACCGGTTGGATGGACCGACTGCTGCATGTTCTTCGTGGCTGAAATGCCGGCGGGGCGAGGCAAAGCCTTCCCGCCCGCCCGTAGCGTCTAATCGCTCAGTCCACGAGCCGCGCCGGCACGGCGCCTCGCAGCGCGTTGCACACCATCAGCGCTTCGGCGTTTTGCAGATCGGCGCGGGTCAGCACACGTTCGGCCGCTTGCAGGCCCGACGCTTCGTCAAGCAGAACGCTGCGCATCACGCCGGGCAATACGCCCGACGCAAGCGGCGGAGTCCACCAGCGCCCCGCCAACTTCACGAAGACATTCGACCGGCCGCCCTCGGTTAACTCGCCTTGCGCGTTAAAGAACAGCGTGTCGAACGCGCCCTTCGCTTCGGCTTCGCGCCAGCCACGATCGTATTCGGCGCGACGTGTGGTTTTGTGGCGCAGCAGCAGGTCGCCGGCGTCGGTTGCAGGGAAAGCATGATCGGGCCCAAGCAACACGCCGACAGTCGATTCAGCTAACGGCGCCAGCACCGCCGCGGTGATTCGCGCCGTGCCGTTTTTGCCCAGCGCAAGCCGCATACGATGCGGAGTATTTGCGGGCAGCGACGCACACTTCGCCGCGACCTCGGCGCCAATGACGTTTGCGTCGTCGAGTTTGAAGCCGAGCGCCGCAGCGCTCGACGCGAGTCGCGCCAGATGGCGCGATAGATGCCGCACGCCCTCTTCGCGCGTTGCATACATCGTTTCGAAGAGCTCGAAACCCGGCTCGGCGTTGGTCAGAAAGCGGGCTTTCAATTGACACTCCGCGTATTCGTCGGCGGCGACGCTGTCGAGCACGATGCCCGCACCAATGCCCATCCTGCCTTTCAGTTGACCGTTTTGCGCCGAGCGGCTCAACGTCAACGTGCGAATCGCGACGGAGAGGCAGAAATCGCCACAGGCGGTTTCGTTCGCAGCGGAGGCGGGTGTGTCCGCACCCGTGGCGTCGGCGGTCGCTGAGGGCGCATCCAGCCAGCCAATGGCGCCGGTATAGAGCCCACGCGGCGTGCTTTCGAGTTCATCGATCAATTGCATCGTGCGATGCTTCGGCGCACCCGTGATCGATCCACAGGGAAACAGCGCGCGCAGCAGCCCGGCGAACGAGGTGCCGGGCCGCAGCATCGCATGCACCGTCGAGGTCATCTGCCAGACCGTCGCATAGGGCTCGACCGAAAAGAGCGCGGGCACCTTGACCGAGCCGGTTTGGGCCACGCGCGACAGATCGTTGCGCAACAGATCGACGATCATCACGTTTTCGGCGCGGTTTTTCGGATCGTGGCCGAGGAATTCGGCCGCGCTCCGGTCAACCGCCGGGTCGTCCGAGCGCGGCGCCGTGCCTTTCATCGGCCGCGCATGCAACATCGCGCCCTGCTTTTCAACGAAGAGTTCCGGCGAGCACGACAGCACCCAATCACCAGCCGGCAATGCGATGAGCGCACCGTACCGTACCGGCTGACGCGCTCTCAGCCGCCGATACAGCGCCGTGGGCGAGCCGAACACATCGAAGCCGAGCCGATACGTGTAGTTGACTTGATACGATTCGCCCGCCTGCAGGGCCGCGTGGATCGCGCCGATCGCCGCGTTGAACTGCGCCGGATCGACGCTCGCGCGCACGTTGGCCGTGCCCGCCACCGAAGGTTCGACCGCGCCTTCGTCGCGCGCCATTAGCCACGCGCCGACCTGTTCTCGCGAACGCTTTTCACAATGTTCGAACAATAAAAAACGCAGCGTGGCATCGCCACGCTGCGTTTTCAGAGACCGGTGCGACTTTATGTCGAGAAGATTCCGGCCGAACTCATAGTCGGCGAGCACGACGGCATGCAAGCCACGCCGCGTTTGCGCAGCCACGCTCTCGCACACGGCTTCGAGTTGCGCGGCTTGCGTACACACCCGCTCATGCACAAAACCCGTGTACAGACGACTCGAGGGGCGCGCCGCCGTTGCGTCGCAATCGTCGAGCAACGCAAAAACCGCGCTGTGCTCATCTGCCGTCATACCGACCGCCAAGTTCAAACTGTCATTAATCGAAGAAGCTCTTCACCCGGTCGAACCAGCTTTTGCTTTGCGGGCTATGCCGCGAGCCGCCCTCAACGAGCGCCTTCTCGAACTGCTTGAGCAGATCGCGCTGCGGCTCGGTGAGCTTGACCGGCGTTTCGACCTGCACGTGCACGTACAGATCGCCGGCAATACTCGAACGCAACCCCTTGATGCCCTTGCCACGCAGACGGAACGTCTTACCCGACTGCGTGCCCTCCGGCACGGTAAAGCTGGCGCGGCCCGCGAGCGTCGGCACCTCGATCTCGCCGCCGAGTGCCGCGGTGGTGAACGGAATCGGCATCTGGCAGTGCAGATCGTCGCCGTCGCGCTCGAACACCGAGTGCTGCTTGATGTGAATCTCGACGTACAGGTCGCCCGACGGCCCGCCGTTGATACCCGGCTCGCCGTTGCCGGCCGAACGGATCCGCATGCCGTCGTCGATTCCTGCCGGGATCTTCACTTCCAGCGTCTTGGTTTCCTTCACCTTGCCCGCGCCGTGGCAATGGCCGCACGGGTCGGGAATGTAGGTGCCGGTGCCGTGGCACTTCGGGCAGGTTTGCTGAATGCTGAAGAAGCCCTGCGACATCCGCACCGAACCCGAACCGCTACAGGTCGGGCAGGTTTCCGGCTTGGTGCCGGGCTTGGCGCCCGAACCGTGGCAGACCTCGCACGACACCCAGCTCGGCACGCGAATCTGCGTGTCGTAGCCGTGCGCGGCCTGTTCCAGCGTGATTTCCATGCTGTAGCGCAGATCGGCGCCGCGATACACCTGCGGGCCCGCGCGGCCGCCACCGCCGCGTGCGGCGCCACCGGCCGCCTGGCCGAAGATGTCGCCGAAAATATCGCCGAATGCATCGGCAAAACCGCCAAAACCTTGTGCGCCGGCACCGCCCATGTTCGGATCGACACCCGCGTGGCCGTACTGATCGTACGCGGCACGCTTTTGCGAGTCCGAGAGCATTTCATAGGCTTCCTTCACCTCTTTGAAATGCCCTTCCGCATCCTTGTTGCCCGGATTGCGGTCAGGGTGGTGCTTCATCGCCAGCTTGCGATAAGCCTTCTTGATTTCGTCGTCGCTCGCGTTCTTTGCGACGCCCAGAACCTCGTAGTAATCCCGTTTCGCCATATCGGTTCAACGCCACTCGCGCAATGCGACGCGGTGGCTCCTCTTGAATGCTGGAGTCTCACGACTCGTCCGGCCGCTGTTTCATGCCCCTTCAACACGGCCTGAAAACAACGCCCTCCATAAAACAAATGTGCCCGGAGAGCCCCGAAAGGCTCGCCAGGCGCGATAACCGCTTTCGCACGTTCATGTCGCCCGGTTGGACGCAATCCCTTGTGCAGCCGGGCCGCACACATTGCTGTGTGCGGCTTTACGGTCGAAATGCGACCTGGCTTTAGTCTTTCTTGACTTCCTTGAACTCGGCGTCGACCACGTCGTCCTGCTGCTGGCTCGCGCCACCAGCCGATGCACCCGCGCCGCCCGCACCCGCCGCGCCTGCTGCCGCGGCTTCAGCACCTTGCGCAGCCTGCATGTCGGCGTACATCTTCTCGCCCATCTTCTGCGAGGCGGTGGCGACCACTTCGATCTTGGCTTCGATCGTGGCCTTGTCGCTCGAACCGCTCTTCAGCGTTTCTTCGAGATCCTTCAGCGCGGTTTCGATCTTTTCCTTCTCGCCGGCTTCCAGCTTGTCGCCATATTCGGTGAGCGCCTTCTTCGTGCTGTGGACCAGCGCGTCGCCCTGGTTGCGGGCATCGGCCAACTCACGCAGCTTGTGATCTTCTTCGGCGTTCGCTTCGGCGTCCTTCACCATCTTCTCGATTTCGGCTTCGGACAGACCCGAGTTCGCCTTGATCGTGATGCGGTTTTCCTTGCCGGTCGCCTTGTCTTTCGCGCCGACGTGCAGAATGCCGTTCGCGTCGATGTCGAAGCTCACCTCGATCTGCGGCGTGCCGCGTGGTGCCGGCGGAATGCCTTCCAGGTTGAACTCGCCCAGCAGCTTGTTGCCGGCTGCCATTTCGCGTTCGCCCTGGAACACCTTGATCGTCACGGCGCCCTGATTGTCGTCAGCCGTCGAGTAGACCTGCGCGTGCTTGGTCGGGATCGTGGTGTTCTTGTTGATCATCTTCGTCATCACGCCGCCGAGCGTTTCGATGCCGAGCGACAGCGGGGTCACGTCGAGCAGCAGAACGTCCTTGCGGTCGCCCGACAACACCTGACCCTGGATCGCGGCGCCAACGGCCACGGCTTCGTCCGGGTTCACGTCACGGCGCGGATCCTTGCCGAAGAACTCCTTGACCTTTTCCTGCACCTTCGGCATGCGGGTCATACCGCCGACCAGAATCACGTCGTCGATTTCGCCGACCTTCACGCCTGCGTCCTTGATCGCCACGCGGCACGGTTCGATGGTGCGTTCGATCAGCTCTTCAACCAGCGCTTCCAGCTTCGCACGCGTGATTTTCAGGTTCAAATGCTTCGGACCCGACGCGTCGGCCGTGATGTACGGCAGGTTGATTTCGGTTTGCTGGCTCGAGGACAGCTCGATCTTGGCCTTTTCAGCCGATTCCTTCAGGCGTTGCAGCGCGAGCACGTCTTTCGACAGATCGACGCCCTGCTCTTTCTTGAACTCGCCGATGATGTAATCGATGATGCGCTGGTCGAAGTCTTCACCGCCGAGGAACGTATCGCCGTTCGTGGACAGCACTTCGAACTGCTTTTCACCGTCGACATCCGCGATTTCGATGATCGACACGTCGAACGTACCGCCACCCAGGTCATACACCGCGATCTTGCGGTCGCCCTTTTCGTTCTTGTCGAGGCCGAAAGCCAGAGCAGCCGCGGTCGGTTCGTTGATGATCCGCTTCACCTCCAGACCGGCGATACGGCCTGCATCTTTGGTTGCCTGACGCTGGCTGTCGTTGAAGTACGCGGGAACCGTGATCACCGCCTCGGTGACCGGCTCGCCGAGATAGTCTTCAGCGGTCTTCTTCATCTTGCGCAGCACTTCCGCGGAGATTTGCGGCGGAGCGAGCTTCTGGTCGCGCACTTCGACCCATGCATCGCCGTTATCGGCCTTGATGATCTTGTACGGCATCAGGCCGATGTCTTTCTGCACTTCTTTTTCTTCGAAGCGACGGCCAATCAGGCGCTTGACTGCGTACAACGTGTTCTTCGGGTTCGTGACCGACTGACGCTTCGCAGGCGCGCCGACGAGAATCTCGCCGTCTTCCATGTAAGCGATGATCGACGGCGTGGTGCGCGCGCCTTCCGAGTTCTCGATCACCTTGACCGAATTGCCTTCCATGATCGCCACGCACGAGTTGGTCGTGCCGAGGTCGATGCCGATGATTTTGCCCATTTTTACTAATCTCCTGACTTTGATCGCTGCGGGAATCGCCTTGTTTGCCTAGCTGGCGGTAAGGCGATCCGCTCTCAATTCCTACCTGCACTCAACATAAGTGCGTCCGCATCGTTTTCAAGACCTCTTTTGCGATGCGGTCTTTAATTTTTTTCAATCGGGCGAACTTTTGCCCAGATTTACTCCATCAGCTTGCGCGCCGGCGGTTTTTGCAGCGTTTTTCTCAGCATTACCTGCCCGGATCTTCTCCCGCGCGGCCGCGACCGCGGCCTGGAACTGCCCGAGGCCGTGCCAGCCGGTTGCCCGGCCGAGCCGCTTGCCGCGGTAAAAGAAGAACCATGTTGGCACCCCGTGCAGCATGAAGCGCCGGCCCAGCTCGCGATGCTCGTAAACGTTGCTGTGAAACCATTTGAGGCCGAGTGCGCGAATCGCGTCCGGCTGCGCCAGCATCGCCTTCTTGGCGATCTCGCAATTGAAGCAGTCGAAACCCCAGAAAAACACCACGGCCAGTTCATCCCCGGCTTCGGCGAGCGCCGCGTCGAATGACGCGGCGCTCAACTCCTGCATGCCGAAGACCGCGAACGCGGTGGCGTCGACGGGAATGTTGGCCATGACGGCGCCTGCCGGACGAAACGGCTTACGAAGCCCGGCGGTGCTTACTTCGGGGCCGCGACGGTCACGAGTGCCGGACGCAGCACCCGATCGGCAATCACGAAGCCCTTTTGCAGCACGGCCACCACGGTGTTCGGCTCCTGGTCGGCCGGCACCATGGAAATGGCTTGATGGCGATGCGGGTCGAACTTCTCGCCCACCGGATTCAGGGCGACGACGCGGCCCTTTTCCAGTGCGCCGGTGAGCTGGCGCAGCGTGAGTTCGACGCCTTCGCGCACCTTCGCAGGATCGTCGGACGAGTGCGCGACGGCTGCTTCGAGGCTGTCGATCACCGGCAGCAGATGCTCGGCAAAACTCTCGATCGCAAACTTGTGCGCCTTGGCGACGTCTTCCTGAGCGCGGCGGCGCACGTTCTCGGTCTCGGCCTTGGCCCGCAGGAAGCTTTCCTGCAACTCGGCGATCTTTGCCTGAGCCTCGGCGAGTGCAGCCTGCTCGGCGCTCGCCGGCGAGTCGGTCGCCGCGTTCGCCGCTGCTTCCTGTTGAGGTGCCGCGGCCTCGGCGGCCTGGCGCGCGGTTTCTTCGGCGGGCTTAGGATTCTGGCTCGTCGGGTTCTCTTGCGTGTTTTCCATGTCGCTGAAAGTCGTTAAAAAGTGAAAGCGAGGTAAAAGCCGGCGGTGACGGCAGCGCAAAAACCTGGCGTGGTTTGTGCGTTGCAAAATCGCGACAGACAACTTCGCGAGCCACCGCAAATCAACACGGCAGATGAGGCCGGAAAGAACCATTTCAAGCGGCTCTCCCGGATCTTTTCGTATCATGGCCGAACGGCGGAAATGCCCGGTTACAACCATTATTGCGGCGCAATCAGATTGAGATTGAGTGCGGACTGCAAGTGGCCTATGCTCCAATAAAGCATCGGAAAAGACGCGTTAACCCTAATCTGACGTAAGCCTTTCCGACATATTGCAATTCCACCCGATTCGCCCGTCTTTCTCCTGAACCTTCCCTAGGGGAGCACCGTGAAACTGACCTTTGCAATCTCGGTGGTCGCATTGGTACTGATTGCGGGCACCACGACCATCTGCATGTCCGGGGCTGTCAACGATCACACTACCGAATACGGCGGTGTGCACGCAACCATGGAACAGCTGTTCAACCCCCACCTGAAAGTTTGTCGATAGTGCGCCGGTCGCGCTTGGTCGGCCGGCCGTGCAATGCGGCCGCCGGTTCGCGATACGTCTTGCGCCGCTCCTGTTCGACCTGCCGCTTCACCCTGCTCTCTTCGGTTTCCGCATAAAGCGTTTGTGCGACGCTCGCCGGGCCGCGCACGTCGCACATGCCCAGCACCGCCACTTGCCACACAATCCGCTCTATCTCGATCTCGACCAGGTCGCCGACGCGCACGTCTTTGGCCGGCTTGACGCTGGCGCCGTCAATGCGCACATGCCCTTTTTCGACGGCCGCCGCCGCGAGCGAACGCGTCTTGAAGAAGCGCGCCGCCCAAAGCCATTTGTCGATGCGCAGTTTCGCGCCCGCTTCGGTTGAAATCCCGTAATTCATGAGCCTGTTCAAGCTCCTGTCGTATGCGGCACCGGCAGCGCCTGCACCGGCCAGCCCTGCAGATTCTGCGCGACGATTTCCCCCAACGCGGCAATCCACGCCTGCGACGCATTCAGGCAGGCAATCCGATGGAAATCCTTGCCGCCCGCATGCAGGAATTCGTCGCGCACTTCCATGCCGATTTCCTCGATGGTTTCAAGGCAGTCGGCAGTGAAGCCCGGACAGAACACATCGGCGCGCCGCACGCCCGCCGCGCCCAATTCTTTGAGCGTGGGCGCCGTGTACGGCTGCAACCACTCGGCCTTGCCGAAACGCGACTGGAACGTAATGCGGCATTCCACCGGCGTCAGTTCGAGCGCCTGCATCAGCAGCGCGCCGGTTTGCTGGCATTGCTCGTGGTATGGGTCGCCGAGATCCAGCGTGCGTTTGGGCACGCCGTGAAAACTCAGCACCAGCTTGTCGCCCGCGGCGAAATCCGGCCGGCCGTGCTGATGCCAATATTGATGCACCTGCGCGGCAAGCGCCGCAATGTAGGCCGGATGATCGGCGTACTGGCGCACCGTGCGGATTTCCGGCTGATTGCGCATGCGTTTGAGCGCCGAAAAGGCGTCGTCGAAAGCGGTAGCGGTGGTGGACGACGAATACTGCGGATACATGGGCATGAGCAGCACGCGTTCGGCACCCGCCAGCTTGAGCTGGTTCAGCATGGCCGGAATACCCGGCGTGCCGTAGCGCATCGCGTAATCGACGAGCACCGTGTAGTCGTTCAGTTGCAGCAGATGGCGCAAGCCCTCCACCTGCTTCTCAGTATGGACGCGCAGCGGTGAACCTTCCGGCATCCACACCGCGGCGTACTTCTTGGCGGAAGCGACGCCCCGAAACGGCAGAATCAGCAAACGCAAGATGATCTGCCAGAGCAGCGCCGGAATTTCGACCACGCGCGGATCGGATAGAAACTGCGCGAGATAGCGGCGGACCGCACGCGGCGTCGGCGCGTCGGGTGTGCCGAGATTGATCAGCAGCACAGCGACACGGTGTGACGTGGCGTTCTGTGAAGGCCGCTCGAGGTCGAAGCGCATAGGCAGCAGAGGTAACCCGCTCAGGCGGAGTGTCGGTTCAGGTGAGAACCATTATAGCGGCGTGGTGCATGCACCGGTCCGCCGGACACCCCTGGCCATTCGGCCAATTGGCAAGCCGTGCGCCGTCACGCATTATTCGTGGCTGGAACAGCCAACACCGGAAGCCGAAGCTATTTACTGCTGGCTGAGGGTCAGCGAAAGCAGGCGCGCGGTAATGTCCACAATCGGAATCACGCGGTTGTAGGCCATGCGGGTCGGTCCGATCACGCCCAAGGTGCCGACGATCTTGCCGTTCACCTCGTAAGGCGCGGTGACCACGCTCATTTCCTCGATCGGCACGAGATTCGACTCGCCGCCAATGAAAATCTGCACGCCCGCCGCGTGACTCGACACGTCGAGCAACTGAAGGAGACTGGTCTTTTGGTCGAACACATCGAACAGCTTGCGCAAGCGCGCCATGTCCGACGAAAGGTCGGCCACTTCGAGCAGGTTGCGCTCGCCCGAAATCAGCACGGTTTCGCCCGTGTCGGCTTCGTCCGTACTGGCCGTGACGGCGGCATGCATCAGCGTGGTCATGTCGCCGCGCAGTTCGTCGATTTCTTCGCGCAGGCGGCGGCGCACGTCGTCGAACGAGAGGCCCGCGAAGTGTGCGTTGATGTAGTTGGAGGCCTCGACAAGTTGCGACGGCGAGAAATCGCGCTGGGTCGCCATGATGCGGTTCTGCACGTCGCCTTCCGGCGTGACGATGATCAGCAGAATGCGTTTGTCCGACAAGCGCATGAACTCGATCTGCTTGAACACATGGCTGCGCCGCGGCGTGAGCACCACGCCGGCGAACTGCGAGAGGTTGGACAGCACGCTGGCCGCCGCGGCGACGATTTTCTGCGGCTCGCCCGCCTGCAGCGTGGTCTTGACGGTACGCATCACCGCTTCTTCGTCAGCGGCGGACTCCACCGTCAGCATGGTGTCCACGAACAGACGATAGCCGCGCGGCGTGGGAATGCGGCCCGCGGAAGTATGCGGACTGATCACGAGCCCCAGATCCTCGAGGTCGGACATCACGTTGCGGATCGTTGCGGGACTGAGTTCGAGACCCGAATAGCGCGACAACGTGCGCGAGCCGACCGGCTGACCTTCGGCGATGTAGCGCTCGATCAGCGTTTTGAGGAGGGTTTGTGCGCGAGGATCTAGCATGACGGAAAATTTTAGCTCAATGGCACGACTACCGCGAGCGCTAGGGGCGCCCATCCCTGACGAACGCGCCGCCGCTTGCCGCTGCGGCACGTTGCCTCCGGCCCGGCACGTTGGCCGGCGTTCAGCCCGGCGCGTTGCGGACCACGTCGCGGGCCGCCTTCCGGGCGGCCCGGCTGCCGGCACCCCGCCGCACTTTAACCGGCGCGCATGTCATCAAGGCTTCACCATTCTAACGATAATCGCGAGACGCGCTGGCGGCCCGCGCACGTCGGCTCGCCACCGGGTCTGCCCACGGTTCTTTTCAGGCCCCACCTATGGTGTAATGCCGGCATGCAAGTGACCAGCCAGTTCAAGACCGTCGCGCTCGTCGGGCGCAACAATACGCCGGGTATCGCCGAGCCGTTGACCGCGCTCGCCTTGTGCATCGCGAAGCGCGGCTTCGAGGTCGTGTTCGAAGCCGATACCGCCGCCGAGATCGGCGTCACCGACTACCCGGCGCTGCGCCCCGCCGAGATCGGCGCGCGCGCCGACGTGGCCGTGGTGCTGGGCGGCGACGGCACCATGCTCGGCATCGGCCGTCAGCTCGCGCCGTACCGTACGCCTTTGATCGGCATCAACCACGGGCGGCTTGGCTTCATTACCGACATTCCGATCTCCGACATGCGCGAGATCGTGCCGCAAATGCTGGCCGGCAATTTCGAACGCGAAGAACGCGTGCTGCTCGAAGCGCGCATCATGCGCGACGGCAACCCGATCTATCACGCGCTGGCCTTCAACGACGTGGTGGTCAACCGCAGCGGTTTCTCAGGCATGGCGGAGCTGCATGTCTCGGTAGATGGCCGCTTCATGTACAACCAGCGCTCGGACGGCCTGATCGTGGCCACGCCCACCGGCTCTACCGCTTATGCGCTGTCGTCGCAAGGGCCGATTCTGCATCCGCAATTGCAGGGCATCGTGCTGGTGCCGATTGCTCCGCACGCGCTGTCGAACCGTCCGATCGTGCTGCCGGACGATTCCAAGGTGAGCATCCAGATCGTCTCGGGGCGCGAAGTGAACGTCAATTTCGACATGCAGTCGTTCACCTCGCTCGAACTGAGCGACACGATCGAAGTGCGCCGCTCGCGTCATACGGTGCCCATGCTGCATCCCGTCGGCTACAGCTATTTCGCCACGCTGCGCAAGAAGCTGCACTGGAACGAATACCCGTCGCACGAAGAAGACCCCAAGCCCTGAGCGGCGAGGCCACCGGAACGCGAACGCCGCCGCTGCCGAACCCTGACCACCAAGCTCATCAGACGACCTCCATGCTTCGCCACCTCTCGATACGCGACTTCGTCATCGTCGCCGCGCTCGATCTCGAATTCGACACCGGCTTCACTGTTTTTTCCGGCGAAACCGGCGCCGGCAAGTCGATCCTGATCGACGCGCTGGCGCTCGCGCTCGGCGCCCGTGCCGATGCGAACGTCGTGCGCACCGGCGAAAGCCGCGCGGACATCACGGCGGAATTCGAGACCCATGCGCAGGTCGAGCAATGGCTCGACGAGCAGGCGCTCGGCACGACGGGCAGCGACGGTCATCACGGCAGCACCGTGATGCTGCGGCGCGTGGTGGATGGCAACGGCCGCTCGCGGGCGTTCATCAACGGCACCGCGGCGACGCTCGCGCAGTTGCGCGAGGTCGGCGAGATGCTGGTGGATATTCACGGCCAGCACGCGCACCAGTTGCTGATGCGCCCTGACGCGCAACGCGAACTGTTCGACACTCACGCCGGACTGTCCGACACGGCGGCTACCGTCACGCGGGCATGGCGCACATGGCGCGAGAGGGTTCAGGCGGTCGAGCATGCGCAAACGCGTGACCGTGAGCTGCAACTGGAACGCGAGCGCCTCGCCTGGCAGCTCACCGAACTGGACAAACTCGCGCCGCAGCCCGGCGAGTGGGAAGAGGTCAATTCGGAGCACCGGCGGCTGTCGCATTCGGCCAATCTGATCGACGGCGTGCAAGGCGCACTCGGCGCGCTGTCCGAATCGGACGAGGCGATGATCACGCATCTGTCCTCGATCGTCTCGAAGGTGCGCGATCTGGCGGAGATCGATCCGGCCTTGAACGATGTACTCGCCGCGCTCGAACCGGCCGAAATCCAGTTGCAGGAAGCGGCCTATTCGCTGAGCCATTACGCGCAAAAGCTCGAACTCGATCCGGACCGGCTGGCGCAGGTCGAAAAGCGTCTGGACGCGTTGCATTCGGCCGCACGCAAATTCCGTCTGCAGCCGCAAACGCTGCCGGAGGAACACGAGGCGCGCCGCGCGCAACTGGCCGCGCTCGACGCGGCCGCCGACCTCGACAGCCTGCACGCCGCCGAAGCCAAAGCCAAAGAAAACTTCCTGACCGAGGCGAAGAAACTCTCGAAAGCGCGTGCCAAGGCCGGCAAGGCGCTGGGCGCGGCGGTCACCACGGGCATGCAGGAACTGTCAATGAAAGGCGGCAGCTTCGAAGTCGCGCTGGTGCCGCTGCCCGAAGGTGGCGCGCATGGGCTCGAACAGGTCGAGTTCCGCGTCGCCGGTCATGCCGGCGTGCCGCTGCGGCCACTCGCCAAAGTCGCCTCGGGCGGCGAACTGGCGCGGATCAGCCTCGCCCTCGCAGTGATCGCGAGCGCCGCCAGCCCCACGCCCACGCTGATTTTCGACGAAGTGGATACGGGCATCGGCGGCGGCGTCGCCGAAGTGGTCGGACGGCTTCTGCATCAGCTCGGCCAGCAGCGCCAGGTGCTGTGCGTGACGCACTTGCCGCAAGTCGCCGCGCGCGGCGACCATCATTTCCAGGTCGCCAAGGCGGGCAACGGCAAAGGCGGCACGGTCAGCAGCGTGACCTCGCTCGACAAGGCGAGCCGCATCGAAGAAGTGGCGCGGATGCTCGGCGGCCTGGAGATCACTCCGACCACCCGCAAGCACGCGAAGGAAATGCTGGCGGCCTAGTTGTTCACCAGGCGGGTTGATCCTCGCCACCCGAGCGCGGATCAACCCGCGCCTTCACCCGAACACGCGCTTCCACAACCCCAGCACGGCCTCGCGTTCCGTGGCCACCAGCGCCGGCTCGACCCGCGCCTTCTCCATCCCGTCCAGCCGCAGCTTGTGCTGCAGCTTGCGGTAGGTGCGATACGCCGCGCCGACCGTCTCCGCCTCCGCCTCGCTCATCAGGCCGAAGCGCGACACTTCGCGCAGCAACGCAATGTTGCCGGTATTGCGGATCAGTTCGGGGTCGCTTGCCGCGTGCAACAGTACCCAGTACTGCACGGTGAATTCGATATCCACCATCCCGCCGCGGTCGTGCTTCAGATCGAACAGCGCCGTATGGTTCGGATGTCCGGCCTCGACGCGCTCGCGCATCTCGACGATCTCCTTCGCGAGCGGCGCCGCCTCGCGCGGCGTGGTCAGCACCTGTTCGCGGATGGCCTCGAATTTCACGCCGATCTCGGTGTCGCCCGCGCAGTAACGGGCCCGGCTCAATGCCTGATGCTCCCACACCCACGCCGTATTGGCCGCGTCGCCTTCGCGCAACTGGTAACGGCGGAACGCGTCCAGATCGGTGACGAGCAGGCCCGATTCGCCGTTCGGCCGCAGGCGCAAGTCCACGTCGAACAGGGTGCCGGCGCCGGTCGCGGTGGTGAGCCAGGTGATCAGGCGGCGGGTGTAGGTGGAGTAGACCTCGGCTGCGGCATCGTCGGTATCGTCGTAGAGAAAGATCACGTCGAGGTCGGATGCGTAACCCAGTTCCTTGCCCCCCAGCTTGCCGTACGCGATCACAGCAAAACGCGGCACGTCGCGATGGCGCTTGGGCAATTGCCTCCAGACGGCTTCGAGCGTGACGTCGAGCACGGCGTCGGCGAGTTCGGACAGGCGGTCGCTCACATGCTCGACGCTCAGCTTGCCCGCCAGATCGATCAGCAGAATGCGGAACACTTCCGCCTGGTGCGCGTGGCGCAGCAGATCCATCTGCTGCTCCACGCCGTCGGCGGCGGCCAGACGCAGGCGCAAGGTGCGCTTGAATTCGGGCCAGTCGAACGGACTGTCCATCGCTTCGTCGTCGAGCAGTTCGTCGAGCAGTTGCGGATGGCGGATCAGATAGCCGGCCGCCCAACGCGAGCCGCCGAGCACCGACAGCACGTGGTGCAGCGCCTGCGGATATTCGGTCAGCAGCGCCAGATAGGCGCCGCGCCGGCTCACCGCTTCGAGCAGGTCGAAGAAGCGCGCCACCGTATCGCCGCGCCGCTCGGCGGGCTCCAGCGTGCGCGCGGCTTCGAGCGCGCGTTGCGCGACGATGTCGAAACGTTGCCGGCTGCGCTCGGCCAGCCCCGCATAACGCGACGACTGCCACACCGCGCGCAGCCGCGCGAGCAGTTCGCCCGGCTCGGCCACGCCGAGTTCGACAAGGCGCGCCTGCAGGACATCGTCGGCGCTGTCGTCGGCGAGCGCGCTGCTCCACACCCACGCGGCGGCGCCGTCTTCGGGCGCGCCGCAGCCGTCGCGACCGCTCACCTTGTCGGCGAAAATCTGATCGAACTGCTGTTCGACGAATTCGCGATGCGCATCGAGCTTTGCCATCAGCGCCGCGTAGTCGTCGCAACCCATTGCGTGAGCGAGCGCCACGCGCTCTTCGGGATCGACCGGCATGGCATGGGTTTGCGCGTCGTTACGGTATTGCAGACGGTGTTCGAGTTCGCGCAGGAAGCGATAGGCCTGCGAGAGCTTCACGCAGACCGAGGTGTCGATCAGCCCGTGCGTGGCCGCATGCCGCAGCACGGCGAGCGTCGGCCGCACGCGAAAGCCCGCGTCCTGGCCGCCGCGGATCAACTGGAACACCTGCGCGCTGAATTCGATTTCGCGGATGCCGCCGCGTCCGAGCTTGATGTCGTCGGCCTTGTCGGGCCGCATGGAAGCGCGGCGCTGCGCCTCCTGGCGAATCTGCAGATGCAGCGCGCGAATCGCGCTGATCACGCCGAAGTCGAGATAGCGGCGGTAGACGAACGGCGTGACGATCGCGTCGAGCTGCTTCTGCAGCCGCTGCGCCGCGTCGCTCGCGCCTTCGGACACGAGACGGCCCTTGATCCACGCGTAGCGCTCCCACTCGCGGCCTTGCACGTAGAAATATTCTTCGAGCATGCCCAGGCTGCAGACGAGCGGACCCGAGTCGCCGTTCGGCCGCAGCCGCATGTCGACCCGGAACACGTAGCCGTCGGCGGTGACTTCCGCGAGGGCGGCGATCAGGCGCTTGCCGAGGCGTGTGAAAAACTCCTGCGTGGCGATCGGCGAGCGGTGGCCGCCCGCAGTCTCGCCATCCTCTTCATAAATGAAGATCAGATCGATGTCCGACGACACATTCAGTTCGCGCCCGCCCAGCTTGCCCATCCCCACTACGCCGAGCGAGAGCCGTTCGCCGTGCGGTCCGCGCGGCTCGCCGTACAGCACTTCGAGTTCGGCGGACAGCACGGCTAGCGCCCGCTGGATCGTCGTCTCCGCCAGATCGGTCATCGCGCCGGTCACTTCGGCGACGTCCGCCTCGCCCGCCAGATCGCGCTCCATCACGGCGCAAAACACCTCCGTGCGCAATTGGCGCAGCGCCCGTTTGAGTGCATCTTCACTCAATGGCGCACCGCTCGCGCCGGCCGCTTCGGCGCACAACGCGTCGAAGCGCGCGTCGATACGCTCGCGGGTCAGCGGCACGGACGCGAGCGCCGCCACCTGCGCCACGAGTTGCGGGCGGGCGGCGGCGGCACGCGCCGCGTAGTGTGAATAGGTGGAACTCAGGAGAGTGGCGTCAGTCTTCAAGGGTCTGGCTCGCTCGTTGCTTGATAAGCGTTATTCAATTCGCAGTAGCACATCGGCGCGGCAGCCTCGCGCAGGTCGCGAGACGGCATGCAGACAGGGTTTGCAGGAAGTCCGTCTACGCTTTCCCGTGTGTTACATTTCGTCGTTAATTCGCAAAACTACCATACGCCCACCCGCCGCAGCATGTCCGAGCGAAACGAATCCGCCGACCCTCACGAAACCGGGCAGAGCCGGCCTGTGAGCGGAAGCGACCACATCGTGCTGCGTCGGACCTTTCACGTGGTCCTCGCGATCGCGCTCGTGCTGTACTTTGTAGCGACCGGGCTGTTTCTCGCGTTGCGCTACGTGGTGCTGCCGCGCGCCGACTCGTTCCGCCCGCGCATCGAAGCCATCGTCTCGGAGAAACTGCACGCGCAGTTCAGCATCGGCAAGCTCGCGCCGTACTGGAGCGGCTTCCAGCCGGGCCTCGACGTCACCAATCTCGTGATCCGTGACCGCGACGGCAAGACCGCGCTGACGATTCCGCACGCCACCGCCACGCTCTCGTGGAAGTCGCTCTGGCAGTTTCATCCGGCGCTGTCCAGCCTGATCGTCGATCAGCCGGACGTGCTGGTGGCACGCAGCAGCGACGGCGTGCTCTCGGTGGCGGGCGTGCCGGTGCCCACACGCCACAGCGGCAACGACGTGCTGACCACCTGGCTATTACGCCAACAGGCAATCGTGGTGCGCGGCGGCGTACTGCGCTGGCGCGATGCGCAGCACGCCGCGCCGGAGTTGGCCCTGCGCGATATCCGGATCGCGATTCTCAACGACGGCTACGATCACCGGCTGGCGCTGCAGGCGCCCGCCGAGGGGCATGTTCTGAACGGCCCGCTCGATTTCCGCACGCATTTCAGACACGCGCCGCTCTCCGCAATCGGCAAGCCGATCAACTGGACTGGCCAGGTGTACGTGTCGACCGGCCCGGTCGATCTGCCGACGCTCGCGCGCTACGTCAATTTCCCGATCGAGACGTTTGCCGGCCGCATCGACAATGCAATCTGGATCGACTTCGCCGAGGGCCGCATGAAATCGGCAAGCGGGCAACTCGCCGGCGCCGACGTCGCCATGCGGGTGCGTCCGACCCAACCTAAGCTGCTCGTGCCGGTCGCCAATTTCATGTGGCGCCTCGAAGCCGAAGAGGGCGACTACAAGCTGCAACTGAGCCAGTTTCACGCCGAACTCGGCCAGCCGCCACTCGACGACGGCACGCCGCTCACGCGCACGCTCGCGCTCACCACGCTGAACGGACGCTACCGGACCGCCTCGCAGCAACACGGGCAACTGGTCAGTGTGAGCGGCGATCGTGTCGACCTGGGCATCCTCGCCGAATTCAGCCGGGCGTTGCCGCTGTCGCGGCGTCTGCTGAACAATCTCGTGCGCTACAACCCACGCGGCCTGGTGGCCAATTACCTGATCGAAGTCGAGCGCGCCAAACCGGAGTCGGGCGAAGCGGGCAACGACCATCACCCGAGCGGCGCCGAGCCGATCGAGCGCTATCGCTTCAAGGGCGATCTGCAAGGCATCAGTGTCGCCGCCCAGGAACCGCCGCCGGGGCTCACGCCGCTGAATCACCCGCGCGCGGGCATTCCCGGCATCGAGAATTTGTGGGGCAGCGTGGACGCCGACGAAACCCACGGCACCGCCCTGCTCGATACCTCCAACGTCGCCATTACATTGCCGGGCGTGTTCGACGATCCGCGCCTCAAGCTCGACCGTCTGCATGGCCGCGCCGACTGGACCATCACGCCGAAAGCGCCGGGCGAGAACCACCCGGCCTTCACCGTGAAGCTGGCCGATTTCGGCGTTTCGAACGCCGACGTCGCGGCCACCGCCACCGCCGACTACAGCAACCCGGGCCACGGGCGCGGTTCGCTCGATCTGAAAGCCGACTTCCAGCGCGCGCAGGTGACGCGCATCGCCCGCTATCTGCCGACCAGCATCAGCGAAAAGCTGCGCATCTATCTGGGCCACGGCTTGCAGGCCGGCATGTCGCACGGCGCGACCATCGAGGTGCACGGCGACCTGACCAAATTCCCCTATTCGCGCGACCCGAGCGCCGGACTGTTCCACATCGTCGCTCCGTTCAGGGGCGGCAAGTTCGATCCGACGCCGTACCCGCCGCGCAAGATGAGGAACGGCACGCCGAACGTATGGCCGGCGCTCGACGGCATCGACGGCGTGTTCGAACTCAGGCAGAACGTGATGCGCTTCGACATCGACCGGGCGCATTACAAGCAGGTCGCGCTCACCGGCGTCAACGGCAGGATCGACGACCTCGGCACCAGGGCGTCGAGCCTCGTCATCAAGGGCGACGGCCACGGGCCGCTCGCCGACATGCTCGACTACGTGAACGCCAGCTCGCTCGGCATCATGGCGAAGCACGAGACCGACAAGGTGCGCGCCGAAGGGCCGGCGTCGCTCGCGCTCAAGCTGACGGTACCGCGTACGCCGAAGCCGCATATCGGCGTGGAGGGCGCGGTCGGCTTCCAGAGCAACCGCCTGAGCGTCGAGAACGTGCCGCCGCTGTCGCAGTTGAAGGGCAAGGTGCGGTTTACCGAGCACACGGCGCAGGTGGACCGGCTCTCGGGACAATTCCTCGGCGGCGACGTGCATGCGAACGGCGGTCTGAAGCAGGACGGCACGTACGCACTTGACCTGGGCGGCCATATCGCAGTCGACGCGGCGCGCGGACTCGATCTGCATGGCCCGGGCGCGCAGGTGCTGACGCGCATGAGCGGCAGCGCGCCCTACGCGCTCAACGTGCGGGGCGCGAAGGGACGGCTGCCCGAAGTGACGGCGAACTCCGATCTGACCGGCCTCGCGCTCGACTTCCCCGCGCCGTTCAACAAGCCGGTCGGCACGCCGATGCCGCTGCGCTTCGCCGTCGGCCCGTCCGCCGCGCCGGGCGAAGCGGGACTGGAGCGCGCCGACCTCACCTTCGGCCCGCTCGCCGCCACCTATCTGCTGCGTTACCAGCCGAAAACGCCGCCGACCGTGGTGCGCGGCGCGGTCGGCGTGAACCGGCCCGCCGACCTGCCGTCCGAAGGCGTGATCGCCGCCGTCGACCTGGACGCATTCGACGCCGACGCCTGGCGCGCGCTGGTCACGCAATTGCGCGGTAAAGATACGCCCGCACCCGCCGCGGCAACGCCGGCCGCACCGAACCCCACCGTCGCGCAATTCCTGCCGAGCCGTTTCGCGGTGCATATCGGCACGCTGACGCTGCTAAAGCGCCACTGGGACAGCGTGATCGTCGGCGCGTCGCATGCGGATCGCACGTGGCAGGCGAACATCGCTTCGAACCAGGTGTCCGGCCACGTGTCCTGGCTGCCGGGCCCGACCAGGGAGTCGCCCGGTACGCTGCAGGCGCGCTTTGCCCGGGTGGTGATTCCGTCGGCCACCGACAAGGATCTGCTCGGCCAGGCCATGTCGGCGCCCGCGCAGAACATGCCGTCCATCGATCTGGTCGTCAACGAACTGATCGTGCGCGACCACAACGTCGGCCGTCTCGAAGTCGACGCGCACAACTTCGACGAAGACGGCGTGCCGGTCTGGCAACTCGACAAGCTCGACATCGCCAACCCCGCCGCCACGCTCAGTGCCACCGCGAACTGGCGCACCTCGACCGAATTCGGCAACAGCACCGACGAAGCCACGCCGCGGCGCACCGTGTTCGATTTCAAGCTCGACATCAAGGACGCCGGCGCGCTGCTCGAACGGTTCGGCCAGCCGCGCACGCTCAAGGCGGGCGCCGGCTCGCTTTCGGGCAAGATGGTGTGGCAAGGCGGCCCGACCCGGATCGACTATCCGACGCTCAACGGCAATCTGGCCGTCGATCTGCGCCATGGCCAGATCCTCAAGGTCGATCCGGGTGTCGCCAAGCTGCTGGGCGTGCTCAGCCTGCAAAGCCTCGCTCGCTTCGCCACCCTGAACTTTCGCGACGTGATCGGCGAAGGCCTGCCGTTCGAGCACGTTACCGGCACCGCGCAGATTCATAACGGCATTGGCCGCACCGAGAACTTCGAGATGGTCACCGCGCCGGCGCGCGCCGAGATGAAAGGCTCGGTGGATCTCGCCCAGGAAACCCAGAATCTGCACGTCCAGATCGTGCCGACGGTTAGCGCCGGCGCCGCCGTGATCGCTGCGACGGTCATCAATCCGCTGCTCGGACTGGGCGCGCTGGTGGCCGATCTGGCGTTCAGCCAGTCGATCTCGCACGCGTTCGCGCGGGAGTATGCGATCACCGGCTCGTGGTCGAAACCGCACGTCGAGCGGGTGAAGAGCGATCGCGGTAAGATGGACGCTCCGGCTTCGACCGTGGAAGCGCACTGAGCCTGTATCCGACCCTTTCCCCGGTCAGACAGGCGCCGTGCGGCACGAGCGGCCCCAGCCAGTCTTGAACGACGTATGCGGCGCAAGCGAATCGCGCCGCCTTGCCGGGAGTTTTCCGAACGCTCATGAGCGAAACACAGGTCTCTTCAACCGTGTCCAGCGGTTCCCTGGAAAGCGCCTTCCGTGTCGCCGCGCTGCAAATGGTGAGCACACCGGATCGCGAGCGCAATCTCGCCGAAGCCGCGCGTCTGATCGCCGAAGCCGCCGCCGAAGGCGCGCAACTCGTCCTGTTGCCTGAGTACTTCTGCTTCATGGGCTTCAAGGACACGGACAAGCTCGCCGTGCGCGAGCCCTATCAGGACGGACCGATCCAGCGCTTTCTCGCCGACGCCGCGCGCCGCCACCACGTCTGGGTAATCGGCGGCACGCTGCCGTTGATGTCGCCTGAAGCCTCGCGCGTGCTGAACACCACGCTGGTGTTCGACCCGCAGGGCAACGAGGCCGCGCGCTACGACAAGATCCATCTGTTCAACTTCGAAAAGGGCGCGGAATCGTTCGACGAAGCGCGCACCATCTGCCCCGGCGGCGAAGTGCGCAGCTTCGAGGCGCCGTTCGGCCGCGTGGGCCTGTCGGTCTGCTACGATCTGCGCTTTCCGGAGCTGTACCGGCGCATGGGCGACTGCACGCTGATCGTGGTGCCGTCGGCGTTCACTTACACGACCGGCCGCGCGCATTGGGAAATGCTGCTGCGCGCGCGGGCGGTCGAAAATCAGTGTTACGTGCTGGCCGCGGCGCAAGGCGGCAAACATGAAAATGGCCGCCGTACGTGGGGCCACAGCATGCTGATCGACCCGTGGGGCGAAATCGTCGCGGTGCGCGACGAAGGCGCAGGCGTGGTCGCCGGCAATCTCGAGCGTGCGCGCATCGACGAAGTGCGACAGAGTCTGCCCGCCTGGCGTCATCGTGTGCTCAGTTGACTCACCTGATCCAGTTGATAAACCCACTCGCGTGACATTGAAACTGCGGCGCCCTGTACTCATCTGGTGAGTGATTGAGGCGCTAACTGAATCCTTCGTATCGAGCAGAACACACTTCGCATGAACATCATCGAACCCGGTATCCGTAATCTCGCCACCGCCAAGGACATCCTCCTGACGCCCTATGGTCTCGACGAAGCCCTGCTCACCCGCACGCTCGCCGAAATCTTCACGCACAAGATCGACTACGCCGACCTGTACTTCCAGTACACGCGCAGCGAAGCGTGGAGTCTCGAAGAAGGCATCGTGAAGTCCGGCAGCTTCAGCATCGACCAGGGCGTCGGCGTGCGCGCCGTGTCGGGCGACCGCACGGCGTTCGCCTATTCGGACGACCTGTCGCCCGAAGCGATCCGTCAGGCGGCGCTCGCCACCCGTTCGATCGCCAAGGCGGGCGGCGGCAAGCAGAAGATCAAGGTGGCCTCGTCGCTGACCGGCATTGCCGGGCGCGATCTTTATCTGCCGGCCGATCCGCTCCATTCGCTCGACGCCACCGCCAAGGTCAAGCTGCTCGAACGCATCGAAAAGATGGCGCGCGGCCGCGATCCGCGCATCCAGCAAGTCATGGCGGGCCTCGCCGGTGAATACGACGTGGTGCTGGTCGCGCGCAGCGACGGCGGCTTCGCGGCCGACATCCGGCCGCTCGTGCGTGTGTCGGTCACGGTGATCGCCGAGCAGAACGGCCGCCGCGAAATCGGCAGCGGCGGCGGCGGCGGCCGCTTCGACTACGCCTATTTCACCGACGACGTGCTGTCAGGCTACGTCGACGACGCCGTGCATGCGGCGCTGGTGAACCTCGAAGCCCGTCCGGCGCCGGCCGGTGCCATGACCGTCGTGCTCGGACCGGGCTGGCCCGGCGTGCTGCTACACGAAGCGATCGGCCACGGTCTGGAAGGCGACTTCAACCGCAAGGGTTCGTCGGCATTCGCGGGCCGAATCGGCGAACAGGTGGCGGCCAAGGGCGTGACCGTAGTGGACGACGGCACGCTGCCGAACCGCCGCGGCTCGCTCAATATCGACGACGAAGGCAATCCGACCCAGTGCACCACGCTGATCGAAGACGGCATCCTGAAGGGCTACATCCAGGACACGCTGAACGCGCGTCTGATGAAGATGCCGGTCACGGGCAATGCGCGCCGTGAGTCGTATGCGGCGCTGCCCATGCCGCGCATGACCAACACGTACATGCTCAATGGCGACAAGGATCCGCAGGAAATCATCGCCTCCGTGAAGAACGGTTTGTATGCGGTGAACTTCGGCGGCGGCCAGGTGGACATCACCAACGGCAAGTTCGTGTTCTCGGCTTCCGAGGCGTACATGATCGAAGACGGCAAGGTCACGTACCCGGTGAAGGGCGCGACGCTGATCGGCAGCGGCCCGGAATCGCTTAAATACGTCAGCATGATCGGCAACGACATGAAGCTCGATTCGGGCGTCGGCGTGTGCGGCAAGGAAGGCCAGAGCGTGCCGGTGGGCGTCGGCCAGCCCACGCTGCGGATCGACCGGATGACGGTTGGCGGCACTGCCTGATTCGCTGCAAATGCATACTTCGTGCATGCATTGCGAGAAATATGCGGATTTCCCGCATTTTTATGGCCCGCAGCTTGCAAGTGCAGCCTGACCGGGTTATAAAGTCACTCACCCTTTTTGACCTGCGACCTCATTCGTCATGTCCGCCAAGTTTTACTTTTACTTTTTTTGGCATCTCAGACCGCTGGCGGATCGAGAGGGGTGTTAGTGCACGCAGAACACCGAGAATTCCCGAAAAACCGCCAGCCAGTCTGGCGGTTTTTTTTCGCCCCGTGCCTTTGAAACTTTATTTTTGATGGTTGTCCGCTCTGGCATCGCCGCTTCATCGTAATCCTGACTGCCCGCGCGAACACGCTACGAACCGATTGGAGAACAACATGCCCCCGCACAACACCGACGATGTCCGCATCCGCGAATTGAAAGAACTCACGCCGCCCGCTCACCTGATCCGTGAATTCGCCTGCGACGAAACGGTGTCCGACGTGATCTACAACTCGCGCACCGCGATGCATCGCATTCTGCACGGCATGGAAGACCGCTTGATCGTGATCATCGGACCGTGCTCGATTCACGATACGAAGGCGGCCATGGAATACGCGGGGCGCCTGGTCGAGCAGCGCAAGCGTTTTGCCGGCGAGCTCGAAATCGTCATGCGCGTGTACTTCGAAAAACCGCGCACGACCGTGGGCTGGAAGGGTCTCATCAACGACCCGCACATGGACAACAGCTTCAAGATCAACGAAGGCCTGCGCACCGCGCGCGAGTTGCTGTTGCGCATCAACGAGTTCGGCCTGCCGGCCGGCACCGAATACCTCGACATGATCAGCCCGCAGTACATCGCCGACCTGATCTCGTGGGGCGCAATCGGCGCGCGCACCACCGAATCGCAAGTGCACCGCGAACTGGCTTCGGGCCTGTCGTGCCCAGTCGGCTTCAAGAATGGCACGGACGGCAACGTCAAAATCGCGGTCGACGCGATCAAGGCCGCCTCGCAGCCGCACCATTTCCTGTCGGTCACCAAGGGCGGCCACTCGGCGATCGTGTCGACCGCGGGCAATGAGGACTGCCACATCATTCTGCGCGGCGGCAAGACGCCGAACTACGACGCGGACAGCGTCAACGCCGCGTGCGCGGACATCGGCAAGGCCGGTCTCGCCGCGCGTCTGATGATCGACGCGAGCCACGCGAACAGCTCGAAGAAGCACGAGAATCAGATTCCGGTGTGTGCGGATATCGGCCGCCAGATTGCTTCGGGCGACGAACGGATTGTCGGCGTGATGGTGGAATCGAATCTGGTGGCAGGCCGCCAGGATCTGCAGGAAGGCTGCGCGCTGACGTACGGCCAGAGCATTACCGACGCATGCATCGGCTGGGATGAAAGTGTCGCCGTGCTGGAAGGCCTCGCCGACGCGGTGAAGCAGCGCCGTGTGGCACGCGGCAGCGGCAACTGAAGCCGCGCTGATTGCAGCAGTGGATGCAAAGAAACCCGGCTAAAGCCGGGTTTCTTTATTGGCCGAACGGACAAATGGCGCGCCCTTAACCGCCTCTGTACCGTATGACGGAACTGTCCACCTGGATCGAACAGCATCATCTGAAGCAGGCCGAGGCGGCCGAGATTCTGATGGTGTCGCGCCCGCGCGTGTCCGACGTGGTCAACAAGAAGACCACCAAGTTCACCATCGACACGCTCGTGGAAATGATGAGCCGGATCGGCAAGCCGGTCACGCTGGCAGTCGGCTAACATGCAAGACTCACCAATGCATGTGATCGTGCATGCGTCGTCGCGCTATCACGCGCGTCTTGCCACGGCTCCGCGCTAGCTTGCGCGGCGCTCGTGTTGCCACAGCACGTCAGTACCGCCGTCCACACGGTTGAGCACGCGCGCGAGCACGAACAACAGATCGGACAGCCGGTTCACATACTGGCGCGGTGCGGCATTAATAGTCTCGTGTTCGCCTAACGCAACGATCGCCCGTTCAGCACGCCGGCACACGGTGCGGCACACATGCGCGAGCGAGGCCGCGCGCGAGCCGCCCGGCAGGATGAACTCCTTCAGCGGCGGCAACGCCGCGTTGTAGTCGGCCAGCCAGTCGTCGAGTTGTCCGAGTTGCCGGTCGGTAATCATCGTGTGGCCGGGAATGCACAGCTCTCCGCCCAGGTCGAACAGGTCATGCTGGATCGTGACCAGCGCTGCCCGTACCTTGTCCGGTAAGGTTTCACACAGCAGCACGCCGACATTCGAGTTGAGTTCGTCCACGTCACCGATCGCGGCGATCCGCGCGCTGTCTTTGCGCACACGGCTGCCGTCGCCGAGGCCCGTGGTGCCGTCATCACCCGTGCGGGTGGCGATTTTGCTCAAGCGATTGCCCATCATGTCTCCCATGCATTCAGTGATGACGCGCGGCCCAATGTGGCCGAGGCGGCCCAACGCGCAGGCCCACCGTGGCCCGGCGCCGCTCATCCGGCACCGCGTTTATCCATATTGCGCGCATCGTGAAGTCGCCGCCATTATAGGAGCGTCGACCGGCTCCAACGCCGGCCCGCGGGCGATCGGCGTAAAATGAAACACCTGCTGCAAACCAGCATCGCCCTACATATCAGGAGACATGCGTGAATCATCCCGTGCCGCCGGCCCCGTTGCGCCGTCCGTTTCCCGCCGAGCTGCTGAGCGCGCTCAAGGCCGCGTTCACCGATCGCGTGTCCGTGTCCGAAGCAGTGCGCGTCCATCATGGCCGCGACGAATCGCCGTTCGATCCCCAACTGCCTGACGCCGTCGTGTTCGCACGCACCACCGAAGACGTGCAGAACGTCGTCAAACTGTGCGGCCAGTACAACGTCCCGGTCATCCCTTACGGTAACGGCTCGTCTCTGGAAGGGCATCTGCTCGCGGTGCAAGGCGGCGTATCGATCGATCTGTCGGAAATGAACCGGGTGTTGTCGATCAATGCCGAAGACCTGACCGTCACCGTCGAGCCCGGCATCTCGCGCAAACAGTTGAACGAGGCGTTGCGCGACACGGGTCTGTTCTTCCCGATCGACCCCGGCGCGGACGCGAGCATCGGCGGCATGTCGGCCACGCGCGCGTCGGGTACCAACGCCGTGCGCTACGGCACGATGCGCGAAAACGTGCTCGGACTGACCGTGGTGCTGGCCGACGGCCGCGTGATCAAAACCGGCACGCGGGCCCGCAAGTCGTCCGCAGGTTACGATCTCACGCGCCTGTTCGTCGGTTCGGAAGGCACGCTCGGCGTGATTACGGAAATCACGGTCCGCCTGTATCCGCAGCCGGAAGCGGTGTCCGCAGCGGTATGCACGTTCCCGTCAATGGGCGATGCGGTTCGCGCGGTCATCGAAACGATCCAGATCGGCGTACCGATTGCGCGCGTCGAATTCGTCGACTCGCTGGCCATCCGCTCGATCAATCGCCACTCGAATCTGACGCTGCGTGAAGCGCCCACGTTGTTCTTCGAGTTCCACGGCACCGAGGCCGGCGTGAAAGAGCAGGCCGAACTCGTCCAGGAGATCGCCGCGCAGAATGCCGGCGAAGGCTTCGAATGGGCCACGCGTCCGGAAGACCGCAGCCGTCTGTGGAACGCGCGCCACAACGCCTATTTCGCCATGCTGCAACTGAAGCCCGGCTGCCGCGCGGTCACGACCGACGTCTGCGTGCCGATCTCACGCCTCGCGGAATGTGTAGAGGAAACGGAACAGGATCTGAAGGCGTCGCCGCTGCCCTGCCCGATCGTGGGCCATGTCGGCGACGGCAACTTCCACGTTGCGATCCTGATCGATCCCGACAAGCCAGAAGAACTGGCCGAAGCCGAGCGCCTGAACCATCGCATCGTGGAGCGCGCGCTGCGCATGGACGGCACCTGTACGGGCGAGCATGGCGTCGGCCTGCACAAGATGGGCTTCCTGCTCGAAGAACACGGTGAAGTCGCGGTCGACACCATGCGCTCGATCAAGCACGCGCTCGATCCGCACAATCTGATGAACCCGGGCAAGATCTTCTCCTGGGCGGCTTGAGGCGTCTTCAGGCGCGGCTGCATGAGCAAGCCAGCCGCGCTGGACTTGAAAGGCATGAGGAGGCAAGTCACATGAACGCACCCGCTGAACTGACGGCCGAAGTACTCGCCCAGCGCCAGCGCGAAGTCGTGCAGGCGTTGATGGCCGTATTGCCGACCCACTGTCTGCTGTATCGCGAAGAAGACACCGTCGCCTACGAATGCGACGGTCTCGCCGCCTACCGGCGTCTGCCGCTCGCGGTCGCGTTGCCGGAAACGGAATCGCAGGTGCAGCGCATCGTGCAGATCTGCCACCGCCTCGACGTGCCGATCGTCCCGCGCGGCGCGGGCACCGGCCTGTCCGGCGGCGCCATGCCGATCCGCCACGGCGTGGTGGTGTCGCTCGCGCGCTTCCGCAAGATCGTCGAAGTCGATTCGTACGCGCGGACCGCCACGGTGCAGCCCGGTGTGCGCAACCTGTCCATCTCCGAAGCCGCCGCACCTTACGGCCTGTATTACGCGCCGGACCCGTCGTCGCAGATTGCCTGCACGATCGGCGGCAATGTCTCGGAGAATTCCGGCGGCGTTCACTGCCTCAAATACGGTCTGACGGTGCATAACGTGCTGCGCGTGCGCGCCGTCACGATGGAGGGTGAAATCGTCGAGTTCGGCTCGCTCGCGCCGGATGCGCCCGGTCTCGATCTGCTGGCGGTGCTGATCGGCAGCGAAGGCATGTTTGCGATCGTCACCGAAGTCACCGTCAAGCTGATCCCCAAGCCGCAAACCGCGCAGGTCATCATGGCCAGTTTCGACGACGTCGTGAAAGGCGGCGACGCGGTTGCCGGCATCATTGCGGCGGGCATCATCCCGGCGGGTCTGGAAATGATGGACAAGCCGGCCACCCGCGCCGTCGAGGAATTCGTCAACGCGGGCTACGATCTCGACGCAGCGGCGATCCTGCTGTGCGAATCGGACGGCACACCCGAAGAAGTCGCCGACGAGATCGTGCGCATGACCGCGGTGCTGCGCGAACAGGGCGCCACGCGCATCCAGATTTCCCGCTCGGAGAACGAACGGCTGCGCTTCTGGTCGGGGCGCAAGAACGCCTTTCCGGCCGCCGGGCGCATTTCACCCGACTATTACTGCATGGACGGCACCGTGCCGCGTCGCAGTATCGGGCCGCTGCTCACGCGCATCGAGGCGATGGAGAAGATCTACAACCTGCGCTGCATCAACGTCTTCCATGCGGGAGACGGCAACATGCATCCTCTGATCCTGTTCAACGGCAACGACCGGGACGAGTGGCACCGGGCCGAGGCGTTCGGTTGCGACATTCTCGAAGCATGCGTGGAGCTGGGCGGCACGGTGACCGGCGAGCACGGCGTCGGCATCGAGAAGATCAATTCCATGTGCGTGCAGTTTTCGCCCGAAGAGCGCGACGCGTTTCACGCGGTCAAGCGCGCCTTCGACGCGCCCGGCCTTCTCAACCCCGACAAAGGCATTCCCACGCGGGCCCGCTGCGCCGAATACGGCAAGATGCACGTGCGCGGCGGCTTGCTGCCGCATCCGGAACTGCCGCGTTTCTAGTACTTTTGTGCCCGCCGACGCATCGCGCATAACCCGCGCGGGCGCCGCTTTTCCTGCTTTCACCCTGATTACCCGATGCGGGTCCGCTCCGGGTTGCCAGAGCGCCCCCGCCCGGTACAATCAACCGAAACACAACGAAGCAGGACACCATGGAAGAGGACGACATCGTCGCCGGGTGGTCGGAACGTGTGCGTTCGGCCAGCGCCGAAGGGCGCGCGTTGCGCATCCGTGGCGGCGGCACCAAAGACTGGTACGGCCAGACGCTGGAAGGTGACATCCTCGACACGCGCGCTTATCGCGGCATCATTGCGTACGATCCGGCGGAGCTGGTCATTACCGCGCGCGCGGGCACGCCCCTGCTGGAGATCGAGGCCGCGCTCGCCGACCACCATCAGATGCTCGCCTTCGAGCCGCCGCACTTCGGGCCGCAGGCCACCTTCGGCGGCTGCATCGCGGCGGGCATTGCCGGTCCGCGCCGCCCGTCGGCTGGCGCGGCGCGCGACTTCGTGCTCGGCGCCGTGATCATGAACGGCCAGGGGCAAACGCTGCATTTCGGCGGCCAGGTGGTGAAGAACGTCGCCGGCTACGACGTGTCGCGCCTGATGGCCGGCTCGCTCGGCACGCTTGGGCTGATTCTCGAACTGTCGATCAAGGTGCTGCCTTTGCCGCAGGCCGAAGCCACGCTCAAATTCGACATGAACGGCACCGACGCGGTCCGCAAGCTCAACGAATGGGGCGGCCGGCCGCTGCCGATTACCGCGAGTGCCTGGCGTCATGGCACGCTGGCCGTGCGCCTCGCGGGCGCCGAGGCCGCGGTCAAGTCGGCACGTACGTCGCTGGGCGGCGAAGTGGTCGATGCGGTCGAAGCAGAACGCTTCTGGGCCGGCCTGCGCGAGCAGACCGATTCGTTTTTCTCCGCCATTCCGCCGAAAGCCGCGCTGTGGCGCCTCGCGCTGCCATCCATCACCGAGCCGCTGCAACTGCCCGGCGCGCAGCTCATGGAATGGGGCGGCGGCCAGCGCTGGTGGATCACCGACACCGACGCGCAAACCGTGCGCATCAGCGCCAAGCAGGCGGGCGGCCACGCTACGATATTCCGTACCGGTCACGGCTACGACCGCGGCGCTGGCGTGTTCACCCCGCTTCCCGCGCCGCTCATGAAAATCCATCGCGGCCTGAAAACCGCTTTCGACCCGGCCCGCATCTTCAATCGCGGCCGTCTCTACCCCGACTTCTGAGCGACGCGATGCAAACCAACCTCGCGGACTTCATGCGCAACACGCCCGATGGCGACGAAGCCGACGGCATTCTGCGCAATTGCGTGCATTGCGGTTTCTGCACGGCCACCTGTCCGACCTATCAGCTGCTCGGCGACGAACTCGACGGCCCGCGCGGACGGATCTATCTGATCAAGCAGATGGTGGAAGGCGCGCCGGTCACGCGCAGCACCCAGGTCCACCTCGACCGCTGCCTGACCTGCCGCAACTGCGAAACGACCTGCCCCTCCGGCGTGCAATATGGCCGGCTGGTGGAAATCGGCCGCAAGATCACCGAAGAAAAAGTCACGCGTCCGCTCGGTCAGCGCCTGATGCGCCGGCTGCTCGCGAGCTTCGTGCCGAACAGCGCGCTCTTCACGCCGACCATGCGTATCGGTCAGCATTTTCGGCCGTTGCTACCCAAGAAGCTGCGCGACAAGGTGCCCGCGCGGCAGCGTCCGCTCGAATGGCCGACCGCGAAGCATCCGCGCAAGATGCTGCTGCTGGCGGGCTGCGTGCAACCGTCGATGATGCCGAACGTCAACGTCGCGACCGCGCGCGTGCTCGACGCGCTCGGCATCGAAACGCTGATCGCGCCGGATGCCGGCTGCTGCGGCGCGATCCGCCTGCATCTGGGCTACAACGACGACGCCCTCGACGACCTGCGCGCCAACATAGACGCATGGTGGCCGTACGTCGAACAGGGCGTGGAAGCGATCGTGATGAACGCGTCCGGCTGCGGCGCGACCGTCAAGGAATACGCGCACCTGTTGCGCCACGATCCGGCGTATGCGGAAAAAGCGCGCCGCGTGGTGGAACTGACGCGCGACATCGCGGAGATCCTGCCGGAGTTCGAAGAACCGCTGGTCTCCGTCACGCGACGCCGCTCGGTACATACGGTCGCGTTTCATCCGCCCTGCACGTTGCAGCATGGCCAGCAGATACGCGGCAAAGTCGAGCACCTGCTGGGCGCGCTGGGTGTCGAAGTGCGCCTGCCCGCCGACAATCATCTATGCTGCGGCTCGGCCGGCACCTACTCGCTGACGCAGCCCAAGCTCTCGTATGCGTTGCGGGATCAGAAGCTCGAACGGCTGCAGGCGCAGGAGCCGCAGGTGATCGTGTCGGCGAACGTGGGCTGCATTGCGCATCTGCAAAGCGGTACATCCACGCCGGTTGCGCACTGGATCGAACTGGTCGAGCACATGCTGTCCGTATAATCGGGCAATCGACTTTCGCTGGACTTCCGGATCCGTCATGCCCGATCTGATTCACAACCTCGAAGCGGTGCGGCAGCGCATCGCCACGGCCGCGCACGTGGCCGGACGCGATACGCGCTCGATCCATCTGCTCGCAGTCTCGAAGACTTTCCCCGCCGAAGACGTGCGCGCCGCCTACGGTGCCGGCCAGCGCGCGTTCGGCGAGAACTACGTGCAGGAAGCCATCACCAAGATCGAGGCGCTCGCCGATCTGCGCGCCACGATCGAATGGCATTTCATCGGCCCCTTGCAATCGAACAAGACGCGCCCCGTCGCCGAACATTTCGACTGGGTGCACTCGGTCGATCGGCTGAAGATCGCGCAGCGGCTCTCGGAGCAGCGCCCGGACAATCTGCCGCCGCTGAACGTGTGTCTGCAGGTCAACATCAGCGGCGAGGCGTCGAAGAGCGGCGTGGGCATTGCCGAGGCGGCGCAGGTCGCGCAGGCGATCGCCGCACTGCCGAAGCTGAACCTGCGCGGCCTGATGGCGATTCCCGAACCGGCCGGCAGCATCGACGAGCAACGCGTGCCGCATCGACAGTTGCGTGAGCTGTTCGAGCGCCTGCGCGACGGCGGACTCGCGCTCGACACGCTGTCGATGGGCATGTCGAGCGACCTCGAGGCCGCCGTGCTGGAAGGCGCGACCATCGTGCGCGTGGGCACCGCGATCTTCGGCGCGCGAGATTACTCTAACTGAGCTTCGCGAACCTTTTCAGGCTCCGTAGGCTCTTCACGGCACTTCATCCGGAACATCATGAAAATTGCTTTTATCGGCGGTGGCAACATGGCCGCCGCGTTGATCGGCGGCCTCATCAAACGTGGCGTCGCACCCGCTGACCTCTACGCAATCGATCCCAACGAAGAGGCGCGCAAGCGCAATGAGCAGCAATTCGGCATCAGGACCGGCGTTGCCGCGGATGCCGCGCTGGCCGCGTACGACGCGGTCGTGCTGGCGGTGAAGCCGCAGATCCTGAAGAGCGTTGCGGAGGCGGTGGCGCCGCATCTGAGCGCGTCACAACTGGCCGTGAGCATCGTCGCCGGTATTCGCATGGGCGACATGTCGCGCTGGCTGAACGGTCACAGCCGTATCGTGCGCGTCATGCCCAATACGCCGGCGTTGATCGGCATGGGCGTGACCGGTCTCGTGGCAACTGGCAGCGTGGACGACGCGGGCCGCGCGCTCGCGTCGCAAGTGCTGGGCGCGGTCGGCGAAACGGTCTGGTTCGACGACGAAGCGAAGATCGACGCCGTCACCGCAATCTCGGGCAGCGGACCCGCCTACGTGTTCTATTTCATCGAAGCGTTGCAGGAAGCCGCCCGCCAGCTCGGCATGGATGAAGCGCAGGGCCGTGCGCTCGCCGTAGCGACCTTCACCGGCGCGGCGCAACTGGCGGCGAATTCCGACGAGCCACCGGGCGTGCTGCGCGAACGCGTGACGTCGAAGGGCGGCACGACGGCGGCGGCGCTGGCGTCGTTCGACGCGAGCGGCATCAAGGATGCGATCGTGCGCGGCGCGCTCGCCGCCGATGCTCGCGCGCGGGAAATGGGCGACGAATTCGGCAAGCAGTAAGCGCGCAGGCAGCACAGTAGAACTGAACGCCGCGGCGCTTCGATTCAGGCCGCTGCGGCGTTAGCGATAAAGATACGCAAAGCCCCGCGGAAAAATCAGAACCAAGTCGCCGCGTAATGCGCGGCGATGCCGACGAACAGCGCGCCGCCGAGCCAGTTGTTATGCCGGAACGCGGCGAAGCACGCCATCCGTTCGCGATTGCGGATCAGCGTGTAGTGATAGATCGCACAGCCCGCAGCAGCCGCCCATCCTAGCCAGTACAGCACGCCGAAATCGAGCAGCACGCCGATACCCACGTAGATCCCCAGCGTCACCGCGTAGCAGAGCATGATCGCGGCCACGTCGAAGCGGCCGAACGTCAGCGCCGAAGTGCGGATGCCGATCTTGATGTCGTCGTCGCGATCGACCATCGCGTATTCGGTGTCGTACGCCACCGACCAGAACACATTGGCCAGCAGCATCACCCACGCGAGCATCGGCACGTGGTTCTGAATCGCGGCGAACGCCATAGGAATGCCGAAACCGAACGCGATGCCCAGATAAGCTTGCGGAATGGCGAAGAACCGCTTGGTGAACGGATACGAACCGGCAACGAAGAGCGCCGCCACCGAGAGCTCTTTGGTCAGCGTATTCAGCGGCAGGATCAGCAGAAATGCCAGCAACGACAACGCGGCCGCCAGCGCCACCGCTTCCCACGCCCTGATCTTGCCCGAGGTGATCGGACGGTTCTCCGTGCGCTTCACATAGCGATCGAAATCGCGATCGGCGTAGTCGTTGATCGCGCAACCCGCCGAGCGCATCAGCACCGTGCCCACCGTGAAGATCACCAGCAGCGGCAACGACGGGCGACCGTCCGACGCGATCCACAGCGCGTTGAGCGTCGGCCATAGCAGCAGCAGGCTGCCGATCGGCTTGTCCATGCGCACGAGGCGCAGATACAGGGGAAGTCGGGCGAACATGGGCGGAGTCGGTGAAAGTGCGAGACGGTGCGGCTATTTTACGGGATGCGGGCGGCGGCCAGCCCCGACGCAAGCAAGTCGGAAAGCCTGCGCCGAAAAAAAGCCTCCCGCGCAGGGAGGCTCTGTTTGCATGACATCTCAACGCCGGCCGCCGGAACGACGCGCTACGCTGAAATCCGGGCGAGGCGCCCGGTGCGCTTGATACGCTTGATGCTTAAGCCAGCATCGAGCGCAGCATCCACGCGGTCTTTTCGTGCGTTTGCATGCGTTGCGTCAGCAGGTCGGCGGTCGGCTCGTCGTTGGCGGCTTCCGTCGACGGGAAAATCGCGCGTGCGGTACGCACCACGGCTTCCTGACCTTCCACCAGCTGGCGGATCATTTCTTCCGCCGCCGGCACGCCGTCCGCTTCCGGAATCGACGACAACCTGGCGAATTCCTTGTAGCTGCCCGGCGCATGCACGCCCAGCGCGCGAATCCGTTCAGCGATCGAATCGACCGCGAGCGCCAGCTCGTTGTACTGCGTTTCGAACATCAGGTGCAGCGTGTTGAACATCGGACCCGTCACGTTCCAGTGGAAGTTATGGGTCTTCAGGTACAGCGTATAGGTGTCGGCGAGCAGGCGCGACAGACCTTCTGCAATCTTCTTGCGATCCTTGTCGCTGATCCCGATATTGACGTGCTGTACCGCTGCTGAGGCTTCTTTTTTGGCCATGATGACTCCTTTGAAGAGTGATACGAACCGGTCGGCAAGTGACGGTCTGCGGATAGCAAACCCGGCATATCGAACGCCCGACAGTTTAGCTTAGAAAGCTGCCGCGCCCGTATGACGCGTGGCCACTTGCCGCACCCGCGGCATCGCCTGCATCAACCGCCCAGTGCGTGTTGCAGCGCTTGCGCGGCGATCACTGCGAGCCCGCTCGTGACGATCGCAAAACCCACTGCCTTACGCGCCATCAAAGCGTACTGCTGCTGCGCGCCGCGTGCGGCTGAAGTGCCGCCCAGCGTGGCCATCATTATCTGCATCATGATCGTGCTCCTTCGGTTCATATCGATACCGGCGGGACGCAGATGCGCCCCGCTTTGCTGCATCAGTTCAACTGCTCGATGCGGCTTACTTGCTCTCGCCTTCCGCGAGCCTGGCGATCGCGGCGATCGCGCCTTCCGCGTATGCCGGATCGGCGCGGCGGAAATGCTCGATCTGACGCGCCACGATCTCCTGCGGCACACCGTTGATATGGCGTGCGATGTTGCCGAACAGACGCTCGCGCTGAGCCGCATCGAAGAGCGCAAACAGCATGCCCGGCTGCGTGTAGTAGTCGTCGTCCAGACGATGATCGTAGCGATCCACCGCGCCCGCCGCGAGCGGCGGTTCGGATGCGTTGGCGTCCTGCGCGAAGTCACCGAAGCGATTCGGCTCGTAATTCACATTGCCGCCGAGGTTGCCGTCCGTGCGCATCGCGCCGTCGCGATGGAACGAATGCGGGCTCGCCACACGCGACGCGTTCACCGGAATCTGGTGGTGATTCACGCCAAGGCGATAGCGCTGCGTGTCGCCATACGAGAACAGACGCCCTTGCAACAGACGATCCGGCGAGAAGCCGATACCCGGCACCACGTTAGCCGGCGTGAACGCCGCCTGCTCCACGTCTGCGAAATAGTTGGCCGCATTGCGATTCAACTCGATCGTGCCGACGTCGATCAACGGATAGTCCTTCTGCGACCATACTTTCGTGATGTCGAACGGATTGAAGCGATACGTGGCGGCTTCCGCTTCGGGCATCACCTGAATGGCGAAGCGCCATTTCGGGAAGTTGCCCTGGTCGATGTTCATGAGCAGATCGCGTTGCGCGCTTTCACGATCTTGCGCGACCACTTGTGCCGCTTCCGCATCGGTAAAGTTCTCGATGCCTTGCATCGATTTGAAGTGGAACTTCACCCAGAAACGCTCGTTTTTGGCGTTGATGAACGAGTACGTGTGCGAGCCGAAGCCGTGCATCTGACGGAAATTCTGCGGAATCCCGCGGTCGCTCATCAGAATCGTCACCTGATGCAGCGACTCCGGATGACGCGACCAGAAATCCCACGCGGCCACATTGCTGCGCATGTTGGTGTACGGGTCGCGTTTTTGCGTGTGAATGAAGTCCGGAAACTTCAGCGGATCGCGGATAAAGAACACCGGCGTGTTGTTGCCCACCACGTCCCAGTTGCCCTCTTCCGTGTAGAACTTGATCGAGAAGCCGCGCACGTCGCGTTCGGCGTCGGCCGCGCCGCGCTCGCCGGCAACCGTCGAAAAGCGCATGAACAGCGGTGTTTCCTTGCCGGCTTGCGCGAACACCTTCGCCTTCGTGTAGCGCGAGATATCGTGCGTGACCTTCAGCGTGCCGAAAGCGCCCGAGCCTTTGGCGTGAACACGGCGTTCCGGAATCACTTCGCGGTCGAAGTGAGCGAGTTTTTCGAGCAGCCAGACGTCTTGCAGAACAACCGGACCGCGCGCGCCGGCGGTCATCGAATTCTGGTTGTCGGCGACGGGGGCACCGGCGGCATTGGTGAGCTTACGTTCGGACATGCGTGACTCCTGGATGGCTTTTTGTGGGAACAGAGTGTTGGGAGAGGCGCGGCGCACTGATGTCAGAGGCTCACGCGTCAAGCGTGACGCATCATGCGGACAAGGCCCGATCGACCAGCAGGGACAACGCGACGGTCCGCACACTGAGCATCGACATGGCGAAGCCACCGGACGCGGCGGCCGGTTGAGCGGCGAGAGCCTGGACTTGCTGCGGGTTCGATTGCGTCATGATTTCCTCCGGGTCTTGTGGGATCGGGCGATCCATGGAGGACACTATAACAACGCTATTGATGTGACGTGTTTGATTAATTTTATCTATTCGATAGGGGTTGCGACTATCGACGCCTAATGGGCGCCGGACCGGTTGCTGCCTGGGGATACGCAGCGAACCGGCCGGATGCAGGTGCGACCGTTAATTGACGGCGACGGGCAAGTCGAGCTTCCTGACGCCCGGCAGATCGCAGGCGTTGATGGCGTCGCAAATGGCGTCGATAGCGGGCATGCGCGTGAAGCTCTTGCGCCAGGCCAGCACAACGCGGCGATCCGGCACGGGTTCGTCGAAAGCGACATAGCTGAGCAGCCCGGCGTCGATGCCGCCGGCGTGCGGCTTGACTTCGTGCACCGACATGCGCGGCAGCACGGTAATGCCGACGCCGCTTGCCACCATATGACGAATGGTTTCCAGCGACGAGCCCTCGAAGGTCTTCTGGATGCCGTCCGCGTTTTGCGAAAAGCGCATCAGTTCCGGGCAGACGCCCAGCACGTGATCACGGAAACAGTGACCGCTGCCGAGCAGCAGCATGGTTTCCTGCTTCAGATCGTCGGCGTCGATTTTCTGGCGGTTTTCCCAGGCGTGGCCGGACGGCAGCGCGACCACGAAGGGTTCGTCGTACAGCGGGCGCAGCATCAGACCGGTTTCCGGAAACGGGAGCGCCATGATGGCGACGTCGATTTCGCCTTGTTTGAGCAGCTCGATCAGCTTGAGCGTGTAATTTTCCTGCAGCATCAGGGGCATTTGCGGGACGCGCCTGATCATCTGCTTGACGAGCGTGGGCAGCAGGTACGGCCCGATCGTGTAGATGACGCCGAGGCGCAGCGGCCCGACCAGCGGGTCTTTGCCCTGTTTGGCGATTTCCTTGATGGCGAGCGTCTGTTCGAGGACACGTTGAGCTTGCGTGACGATCTGTTCGCCGATCGGCGTGACGCTCACTTCGCTGGTGCCGCGCTCGAAGATCTGGACGTTGAGCTCGTCTTCGAGCTTCTTGATGGCCACCGACAAAGTCGGCTGGCTGACGAAACACGCTTCGGCGGCCCGGCCGAAGTGCCGCTCGCGGGCAACCGCGACGATGTATTTCAGTTCGGTGAGGGTCATTGGGGGACCAATCAGTGCGATGAGTTTGATAGGTTCTAGTTATACACCTATAGGGTCGGTTCGCCAACTTTTTGGGGAGTGGGGGGCGCAGGTAAAAGAGCCCCCAAACCTCACGCCTTCAAATACTGCTCCCGCGCCCCCAACCACCGCGCCAGATGCTGCATCACCACCTCCGGATATTTCTCCAGCAAAGCAGCCGCCGCCTCCCGCGCAGGCTCAATCAGCCACTGATCATTCTCGAGATCCGCAAACCTGAGCATAGCCGCGCCCGATTGCCGCGCCCCCAAAAACTCCCCCGGCCCACGAATCTCCAGATCCCGCCTGGCGATCTCAAAACCATCGGTCGTCTCACGCATGGTCTGAAGCCGCGCCCGCGCAGTCATCGACAAAGGCCCGGTGTAAAGCAGCACGCAAACCGAAGCCGCACTCCCGCGCCCCACCCGCCCGCGCAACTGGTGCAATTGCGCAAGCCCAAACCGCTCGGCATGCTCGATCACCATCAACGACGCATTCGGCACATCAACGCCCACTTCGATCACAGTGGTCGCCACCAGCAACTGCACTTCGTTGCGAGTAAACGCATCCATCACAGCCGCTTTTTCAGCCGGCGCAAGCCGCCCATGCACGAGACCGACATTCAGCTCGGGCAACGCGGCCACCAGCGTCTCGTAAGTTTCGACCGCGGTCTGCAACTGCAACGTCTCACTTTCCTCGATCAACGGGCACACCCAGTACACCTGGCGCCCCGTCAATGCGGCCTCGCGTACACGCCCGATCACCTCCTCGCGCCGCGCGTCGGACACCAGCTTGGTCAGGATCGGCGTGCGCCCGGGCGGCAATTCGTCGATGGTCGAAACGTCGAGGTCGGCGTAATACGTCATCGCGAGCGTGCGCGGAATCGGCGTGGCCGACATCATCAATTGATGCGGCTGGAAGTCGCGCGCGCCGTCGGCGGCGTTCTGCGCCTTGGCGCGCAGGGCAAGCCGTTGCGCCACGCCGAAACGGTGCTGTTCGTCGACGATCACGAGCCCGAGGCGCGCGAACTCCACCGCGTCCTGAATGATCGCGTGCGTGCCGATCACGAGTTGCGCCGTGCCGAGCGCGGCGGCTTCGATCGCGGCGCGCTTTTCCCGGGTCTTCAGACTGCCGGCCAGCCACGCGACGCTCACGCCAAGCGGCTCCAGCCAGCCGCGCAACTTGCGTGCGTGCTGTTCGGCGAGAATTTCGGTCGGCGCCATGAGCGCGGCCTGATAGCCGGCGTCGATAGCCTGGGCCGCGGCCAGCGCGGCGACGATCGTCTTGCCGCTGCCGACGTCGCCCTGCAACAGCCGCTGCATCGGATGAGGCTGTGTCAGGTCGAGCGCGATCTCGCCGCCCACACGCTCCTGCGCCGCCGTCAGTGAAAACGGCAGCGCCTTCAGCAAGCGCGCCACCAGCGCGGATTCGTCGCCGAGCTTGCGGCGCGGCATGGCCGGCGCCGCGCGCGTGCGGCGCTCCTCGTGCGCGCGCTTGAGCGACATCTGCTGCGCAAGCAGTTCCTCGAACTTGATGCGCACCCAGGCCGGATGCGTGCCGTCGATCAACGCCGTCTCGTCGGACCGCACGCCCGGATGATGCAGCGTGCGCACGGCGTCCATCAGCGACGGCACGCCGAGCGGCTCCAACCACGTACGCGCGACCGGCTCGGGCAACAACTCCGGCAGCGAGGTGCGCGACAGCGCGTTGTCGATCGATTTGCGCAGATACGCCTGCGTCACGCCCGCCGTGCTGGGATAGACCGGCGTCAGCGCCTGCGGAAGCGGCGTGTCTTCGTCGACCACGCGCACGGCGGGATGCACCATCTCCATGCCGAAAAACCCGCCGCGCACGTCGCCGCGTACCCGCAGCCGCGCGCCGATCGCCATCTGCTTGACCTGCGAGCCATAGAAATTCAGGAAGCGCAGCACGAGTTCGTCGCCGGCGTCGTCGCGCAACTTCACCAGTAACTGGCGGCGCGGACGATAGGCGATCTCGTTGTCGAACACCACGCCTTCGGTCTGCGCAATGCCGCCGGGTAGCAGATGCCCGATCGGCGTCAGCGAGGTCTCGTCCTCGTAACGCATGGGCAGATGCAGGACCAGATCGATGTCGCGAGTCAGGCCGAGTTTGGCGAGCTTGTCGGCGGTTTTTTCGGCGGGTTTGGCGGCCGGCTTGTCTGTGGACTTCGTTGCGGGCTTGGTCGCCGATTTCGCGGCGGCTTTGGCGGCAGATTTGCCGGCGGGTTTGTCGCCGAATATGTTGTCCGGCTTGGCAGCCACCGGTTCGTCAGCCGGTTTGTCGGCCGGCTGGATGCCGAACTTGTCACCTTCACGCGCGGGCTTTTCGCCGTCCACCACCACACCCGCGCCAACGTCGCCCGCCTCCGCCGCGACCGTCTTGCCTCGCGAGACGCGGCGCCTGGGCTCGGCGCTCACTTCATCGTTGGCGGAGGGCAATCGGCGGTCGGACAAAGGCATGGGCTGCTTCGCAAGTACAATATCGGCTGTCAAAGGGTTCGCCGCCATACGGCGCGCACTCTCGCGGGCCGCTCAGGCGTCCCGCAATCATAGCCGCCCGGCTCCGGCTTCGGCTCAATTCAGTCTCAATTCGCTTCCAGTCGTTCGCATGTTGACGCTTTCCGATTTCGATTTCGATCTACCTCCCGAGCTGATCGCGCAAGTCGCGCTGCCCGAGCGCAGCGCCAGCCGTCTGCTCGAGGTGGACAACCCGGCCGGCGCCACCGGCCCGGCGCGCCTGATCGACCGCCGCTTTGCCGAGTTGCCCGACTGCATCGCAGCCGGCGACCTGCTGGTCTTCAACGATACCAAAGTCCTGAAAGCCCGCTTCCTCGGCCAGAAGGCTAGTGGCGGCAAGATCGAAGTGCTGGTGGAGCGCCTCACCGGCGAGCGCACGGCGCTCGCGCAGATTCGCGCGAGCAAGAGCCCGCAGCCCGGCGCCACGATCCGGCTGGCGGATGCTTTCGACGTCACGATCGGCGAGCGCGTCGAGCCGTTCTACACGCTGCATTTCCCCGGCGACTGCCTGACGCTGATCGAGCAATTCGGCCGCCTGCCGCTGCCGCCGTACATCGAGCACGATCCCGACGCGACCGACGAAACCCGCTATCAGACGGTATTCGCGCAAAATCCCGGCGCCGTCGCAGCGCCGACCGCCGGCCTGCATTTCGACGAGGCGCTGCTCGCGCGCCTCGACGCCCGCGGCGTGGAGCGCGCGACGCTGACGCTGCATGTCGGCGCTGGCACGTTCCAGCCAGTGCGGGTTGAAAACCTCGCCGAGCACAAGATGCATAGCGAGTGGTATCACCTGCCGCAATCGCTCGCCGACAAGATCGGGGCGACCCGCGCGCGCGGCAACCGCGTGATCGCGGTGGGCACGACCTCGATGCGCGCGCTCGAAGCCGCCGCGCGCGACGCCGAAGCCGCAGGCCGGCCGCTTGCCGCCGCCAGCACGGAAACCGACATTTTCATCACGCCGGGCTATCGATTCCGCGTGGTCGACCGGCTGGTGACCAATTTCCATTTGCCCAAGTCGACGTTGCTGATGCTGGTATCGGCGTTCGCCGGCGTCGAGACGATTCGCGAGGCGTACCGCCACGCGATCGAAGCGCGTTACCGCTTCTTCAGTTACGGCGACGCAATGCTGCTTACGCGGCGTGACGCGTGACGCGCGACACAGGTCAAAGCCGCCTCGAGGTTTTCGTCGTTCCCTCTGCCGCCGCGAACCTGCCGGCGGCGTTCAACATTTGCGCCGGACTGTTCTCCGGTTGCACAGGAGTTATTTCATGACCGACGGTCATCTGTCGCAAGACGCGACCCACGAGCGTCCCGAAAACGGCCTCAAATTCGAACTGCTCGGCGTCGACGGCCAGGCCCGCCGTGGCCGCGTCGCCCTGAACCACGGCGTAGTGGAAACGCCGATCTTCATGCCGGTCGGCACCTACGGCACCGTGAAGGCCGTGCAGCCGCGCGAGCTCGAAGAAATGCATGCGCAGATCATCCTCGGCAACACTTTCCACCTGTGGCTGCGTCCGGGTCTGGAAACGATCGAGGCGCACGGCGGCCTGCATGGCTTCATGGGCTGGAAAAAGCCGATCCTCACCGACTCGGGCGGCTTCCAGGTATTCTCGCTCGGCGATCTGCGCAAAATCACCGAAGATGGCGTCACGTTCGCGTCGCCGATCAACGGCGACAAGCTTTTCCTGTCGCCCGAAGTGTCGATGCAGATCCAGAAAGTGCTGAACTCGGACATCGTCATGCAATTCGACGAATGCACGCCGTACGCGACCAATAACGTGCCGACCTCGCACAAGGAAGCGGCCGATTCCATGCGTATGTCGATGCGCTGGGCGCAGCGCTCCATCGACGAATTCAACCGGCTGGGCAATCCGAACGCGCTGTTCGGCATCGTTCAGGGCGGCATGTTCGAAGACCTGCGCGACGAGTCGCTGGCGGGGCTCGCGGAGAAGGATTTCCACGGTCTGGCGATCGGCGGCCTGTCGGTCGGCGAGCCGAAGGAAGACATGATGCGCGTGCTGAACCACATCGGCCCGAAGCTGCCCGCCAACAAGCCGCACTACCTGATGGGCGTCGGCACGCCGGAAGACCTGGTGGCGGGCGTCGCCGCCGGCGTCGACATGTTCGACTGCGTGATGCCGACCCGCAACGCGCGCAACGGCTGGCTCTTCACGCGTTTCGGCGACATCAAGATCCGCAACGCCGCGCACAAGAATTCGCTACGCCCGCTCGACGAGCAATGCGGCTGCTACACGTGTCGAAATTTCACTCGCGGCTACCTGCATCATCTGCATCGTGTAGGGGAAATCCTCGGTGCGCAGTTGAACACGATCCACAACCTGCACTACTACCTGGAACTGATGCAGGAAATCCGCGACGCGATCGACGCGAAAATGTTCGAGCCCTTCCGCAAACGCTTTCACGAGAACCGCGCGCGCGGCACCGCCGAGGCGCCGTGACGGCGCGGGGTAAAGGATTCAGCCGAAGAATCCGTCGGCCTCGCCAAGAAAACCTTACAATTAACTTTCGCGGACGGCGGTAAAGATGGCAAAGCAGGCTTTAAACGGTTGATCGCAAAGCCGATTCGCCGCGCCGACGCGCGTCAGGCCGGTGGTAGAATAACCGGCTGATTTTTTTGATCGTTTTGACTTATAACGGAGAGACCAACGTGTCGTTCATTTCCAATGCCTTCGCCCAAGGCACAGCAACAGGTGGCATTGAATCGAACCTGATGAGCTTCCTGCCGCTGATCCTGATGTTCGGCGTGCTGTACTTCATCATGATTCGCCCGCAAATGAAGCGCCAGAAGGAACATCGCAACATGCTCGCCGCCATGGCCAAGGGTGACGAAGTGGTGACGAACGGCGGCATCGTCGGCAAGGTGACCAAGGTGGGCGAAGCTTACGTCGGCGTCGAAATCTCGGAAGGCACGGAAATCACCGTGCAGAAAGCGTCGGTCACGACGATTCTCCCGAAGGGCACGATCAAGTCGCTGTAAGGCCTGCTCTCTCGCGTCCGGCGCGGCCTCGCCGGCGGTTCTCGCGGAACAACGCCGAATCGCCCGCGCTCATCGCCGGACGCATCGCTTCCAAGCCAACCTTCCCGTTGGACCACTCATGAATCGTTACCCCCTCTGGAAATATGCCGTGATGCTGGTGGCTCTGGTCATCGGCCTCGTGTACACGCTGCCCAACCTGTTCGGCGAAGCGCCGGCGGTGCAGGTGTCGAGCGGCAAGGCAACGGTCAAGCTCGACTCGACCACGCTGTCGGCTGTCGAAGCCGCGCTCGCCGCGAATCAGATCAAGCCGGACGACGTCACGTTCGACAACTCGGCGACCAACGCGAACATCCGCGTGCGTCTGCCGGACACCGACACGCAATTGCGCGTGAAGGATCTGCTGCAGAAGTCGCTGAACAGCGACCCGAGCGACCCGCAGTTCATCGTCGCGCTGAATCTGCAAAGCGCGTCGCCGCGCTGGCTGACCGCCTTGCATGCGCTGCCGATGTACCTTGGCCTCGATCTGCGCGGCGGCGTCCACTTCCTGCTGCAGGTCGACATGGCCGGCGCGCTGAACAAGAAGCTCGATTCGGACGCTTCGGACGCGCGCACGCTGCTGCGTGACAACAACATCCGCGACGGCGGCGTGAATCGCGTCAACCAGACGGTGGTGATCAATTTCGCCGACCAGGCGACGGCGGACAACGCATCGAAGCAACTGGGCCGCAGCATCAGCGAGCTCCAGTGGGCCTCGCAAACCAGCCCGGACGGCGGCGTGCAACTGGTCGGCACGTTCACGCCGACAGTGCAGAGAGCCGTGCAGGACGCCGCGCTCAAGCAGAACATCACCACGCTGCATAACCGCGTGAACGAACTCGGCGTGGCCGAGCCGGTGATCCAGCAACAAGGCTCCGATCGTATCGTGGTCGAACTGCCGGGCGTGCAGGACACGGCGAAGGCAAAAGACATCATCGGCCGTACGGCAACGCTCGAAGCGCGCCTCGCCGATCCGGTCAACACACATCCGAATCCGTCCGATCCGGTGCCCCCCGGCGACGAACTGTTCACGCAAGGCAACCAGACGCCGGTGCTGCTGCGCAAGCAGATCATCTTCACGGGCGACCGGATTATCGACGCGTCGGCGGGCTTCGACGAGCATCAACGTCCTTCCGTCAACATCCGTCTGGATTCGGCCGGCGGCCGTGCCGTCGCCAGCGTGTCGCGCGACAACATCGGCAAGCCGATGGCCATGGTGCTGTTCGAAAAGGGCAAGGGCGAAGTGCTGACGGTGGCGACCATCCAGTCTGAACTGGGCGACCGTTTCCAGATCACCGGCCAGGCCACGCCGCAAGGCGCCGCCGACCTCGCGCTGCTGCTGCGCGCCGGTTCGCTGGCCGCGCCGATGGACATCATCGAAGAACGCACGATCGGCCCGAGCCTCGGCGCGGACAACATCAGGAAGGGCTTCCACTCGGTGGTGTGGGGCTTCGCGGCGATCGCCGTCTTCATGATCGCGTACTACATGCTGTTCGGCGTGATCTCCATGATCGGCCTGTCGGTCAACCTGCTGCTGCTGATCGCCGTGCTGTCCATGCTGCAGGCCACGCTCACCTTGCCGGGTATCGCCGCTATCGCGCTCGCGCTCGGTATGGCGATCGACGCCAACGTGCTGATCAACGAGCGGGTGCGCGAGGAACTGCGCAACGGCGCGCCGCCGCAACTGGCCATCCAGAACGGCTACGCGCATGCCTGGGCAACGATTCTCGACTCGAACGTCACCACGCTGATCGCCGGTATCGCGCTGCTCGCGTTCGGCTCAGGGCCGGTGCGCGGCTTTGCGATCGTGCACTGTATCGGCATTCTGACGTCGATGTTCTCGGCCGTGTTCTTCTCGCGCGGCATCGTCAACCTCTGGTACGGCGGCAAGAAGAAGCTGAAGTCGCTCGCCATCGGCCAGGTGTGGCGTCCGGATACGGCGCCCGCAGGCTCGGCCGCTTACCTCGGTAGCGAAGACGCCTCCACCGACACCGCGCAAGCCGTCGCCGCGGTCGCCGCCAAGCCGTCGAAGGCCAAGGCAGCGGTTGCGCAGGCACGTGCCGGCAAGCCGACCGTGCGCCGCCGCAATGGGCCGGGTTCTTCGCCGGGTTCCTCGCCGGGTTCTTCGAATACGCCGCAGAAACCGGGTTCATCCCGCTGAGTCCCGGAGAAAACAAGACCATGGAATTTTTCCGTTTCCGCAAAGACATTCCGTTCATGCAGCGCGCGTTGATTTTCAACGCCATCTCGCTGCTGACGTTCCTTGCTGCTGTGTTCTTCCTGCTGCATCGCGGGCTGCATCTGTCGGTGGAGTTCACCGGCGGTACGGTTATCGAAGTGCAGTATCCGGGCACCGCGCCGCTCGAGCCTGTACGCGGCACGCTGGGCAAACTCGGTTACGCCGACGCCCAGGTGCAGAACTTCGGCACCTCGCGCGACGTGCTGATCCGTCTGCCGCTCAAAAAGGGCTATACGTCCGCGCAGCAGAGCGATCAGGTGATGACCGCGCTGAAGGCCGACACCCCGCAGGTGCAACTGCAGCGTGTCGAGTTCGTCGGCCCGCAGGTCGGCAAGGAACTCGCTACAGACGGCCTGCTCGCGCTGGCCTGCGTGGTGGCCGGTATCGTGATCTACCTGTCGTTCCGTTTCGAATGGAAGTACGCGGTGGCCGGCGTGATTGCGAACTTGCACGACGTGGTGATCATTCTCGGCTTCTTCGCGTTCTTCCAGTGGGAGTTCTCGCTGTCGGTGCTGGCCGCCGTGCTCGCGGTGCTCGGCTACTCGGTGAACGAATCGGTCGTTATCTTCGACCGGATTCGCGAGACCTTCCGCCGCGAACGCAAGCTGACCGTGATCGAAGTCATCAACCACGCGATCACCAGCACGATGTCGCGAACCATCATCACCCACGGCTGTACGCAGATGATGGTGCTGTCCATGTTCCTGTTCGGCGGCCCGACGCTGCACTACTTCGCTCTCGCGCTGACGGTCGGTATTCTGTTCGGTATTTACTCGTCGGTGTTCGTCGCCGCGGCGCTCGCCATGTGGTTCGGCGTGAAGCGCGAAGATCTGATCAAGGACAAGAAGGAACGCCCCGACGCGGACGATCCGAACGCAGGCGCGCAAGTCTGATCCTGTCGTAGCGTCAGACCTCGCAACAAAAAAGGCCGGTTCAATCACGAACCGGCCTTTTGCGTTTACCGCCGCCCTGCTCCGCCGTCGCGCTGCGCTATCTCGCGGCGGCAACGGACGGCGCCAGCTTCAGCGAAAGCCGAGCTTGCGCCGCGCCGCGATCAGCGCGACGAGGCTCACCAGCGCGGCGAAAATCAGGTAATAACTCGGCGCGGCTTTGGAGCCCGTCACGCTGATCAGCCACGCAATGATGAACGGCCCGAAACCACCGAAAATCGTTACGGCGACGTTATAAGCCAGCGACATGCCGGTCGTGCGCGTTTGCACCGGAAACATCTCCGAAAGCAGGCCCGGCAGCGCCGCGAAATAGCCGGTCATCAGAAAGCCGAACACGATCTGCATAACGATCAAGGTGCCGAAGGTCGGATGCGCAACCAGATACACGAAAGCCGGGTAGATCAGGACGAGCAGCAGCAACGCCGAGGCCAGCATGATCGTGGTGCGCCCATGCCGGTCCGACAGATGGCCGATCAGCGGCGAGAACACCATCTGGATCAAGCCGGTCAGTGCAATCGCCGCGAACGCCACCGAGGGCGCCAGTCCCAATTGCTTCACGCCGAAGGTCGGCATGAACAGCACCAGATAGGTCGACACCGTCCCAAGCACCACCACGCCGATGGCGATCAGCAGGCGCAATTTCTGGCTGGTGAAGGTATCGCGCAGCGGCGTCATGGTCGTTTCGGCCGCGAGAAATTCAGGCGTCTCGTCGAGCTTCGTGCGGATATACCAAGCGACCGGCCCGATCAGCAGACCAAAGAAAAACGGCACACGCCAACCCCAGGAACCCATCTGCTGCGGCGAGAGCTGACCAGTGAGCAGCACGCCGAAGCCGGCGGCGAGCAGCGTGGTGAGCCCCTGGCTTGCCACCTGCCAGCTGGCGAAAAAACCGCGCCGCCCCGGCACGTGTTCCGCGAGAAAGGCGGTAGCGCTACCGAACTCGCCGCCCGCCGAAAAGCCCTGCATCAGACGCGCCAACACGAGGATCACCGGCGCGGCAAGACCGATGCTCTGGTAGGTCGGCAGAATCGCGATGATCAGCGTGCCGGCCATCATCAGCAGGATCGACAGGGTGAGCGCCGCCTTGCGGCCGGCACGGTCGGCATAGGCGCCGATCACGATCGCGCCGAGCGGCCGCATGAAGAACGACACGCCGAACGTGCCGAGCGTGAGGAGCAGCGAGACCGTGTCGTTACCGGCCGGGAAAAACAGCTTCGCGATCACCACCGCGAAAAAACCGTACACCACCAGATCGAACCATTCCAACGCGTTGCCGATCGAGGCCGCGACCACCGCGCGCCACGAACTCTGCCGGCTCCCCGTGAGGCTTGCTGCTGTCGTTGCGTTCATGCAGATCTCCGATTCGCGCGAAATATTATTGATGTCGGCTTCACGCCTGAATGCCCGACTGGATGCGCGCACAACCAATGCGGTGCCTGCGCTCTATGTACCCGAAAAATTAATACGGCGCGAGTGCGAAATTGCGCTGCGCCGCTGCATAAGGCTTCCGGCGTTTCAGACGGCCGATAAAAAAACCGCTTCGTCGCCAGAGCGAACGAAGCGGTTTTTTGTTGCGACGCAACGGCCGCGCGACCCGATAGCCTAACCCGATGGACGCGTTAAGCGCCTATTGCTTGATGCCTTCAGATTGAATATGCAGCTTGGTATCCATGCTGAAGCCGTATTTGACGCCGAAATCCATGCCGTAGTCGGCGCGATTGAAATGCGCGCTCGCTTCCACGCCGCACACCTCGCGCTTGAGTACCGGGTGCTGCATGCACTTGAACGACTCGATCTTCAGATTCAGCGGCTTGGTAACGCCGTGCATCGTCAGGCTGCCCACCACCTCGACCGGCTTGTCGCCGTCAAACTTGATATCGGTGCCCTTGTAAGTCGCCGCCGGATATTTGGCGACGTCGAAGAACGCGTCCGACTTCAGATGCTCGTCGAGCTTGCCGTTGCCGGTATCGACCGAGGCGGGATCGACCGTCACGTCGACCGTGCCGGTTTTCGCCGCGCGATCGAGCGTGACCATGCCGGAGCTCTTGGTGAACTTGCCGCGCCACACCGAAAGGCCGCCGAAGTGATCCGCCTCGAAACTCGGATACGTGTGGGTCGGATCGAGCTGATAGGTATCAGCAGCCGCGAACGCGCCCAATGAGAAAGAAGAAGCCAGCGCGCCGAAGGCGATCAACATGGATGTTTTCAATTCGTGCTCCCAGGTTCCTGAAAAAAGCCGCGCGCCCGAGTGGCGCGGCAAGCGTCACTTACGTGCTGCAACGATATGAAACTTGATGACCACCTCATCGGCGACCACCGAGGTGTCCTTCCATTCGCCGGTGCCGATATCGAATTGCGAGCGCCTGATCGGCAGCGACCCGTCGAAGGTTTGCACGGCGCCCTGCTGGGACACCGCGACCGGTACCACCACCGTCTGCGATTTACCCTTGATGGTCAGCTTGCCGGTCACCTTGAACTGGTTGCCGCCGGCCGGCGCAATCGCGCTGGAGACGAAGGTGGCGGTCGGATACGTCTTGGCGTCGAACCAGTCCTTGCCGCGCACCTGGTCGTTGTAGCTTTCGTCGCCGAGATCGTAGCTGGCCACGTCGATGCTGAATTGCGCCGCGCCCTCGGCCGGTTTTGCCGGATCGAACCTGACCTGCGCGGTAAATTTACCGAACTTGCCTTCCACCGGCACGTTCATCTGCTTCGACGTGGCAGTCACCGAGCTTTTCGCGACGTCGACTTGCGCGACGGCGCTCCCGGCCGCGGTCAACGAGGCCGCGGCGAAGGCGGCGAGCATGTAGCGATAAAACGAGACCTTCATGGTTGTCCTTATTTGAGGAAAGGGAGCATGCGCGAAAGCAGGCCGTCGCGATCCAGCCATTGATGCTTGAGCGCAGCCGCGACGTGCAGCGCGACCAGCACGAGCAAGGTGTAATTGAGCGTGATATGCACGTTCTTCAGGAGTTCCTTGAGGTGCGGGTCCGGCGCGATCAGGCGCGGCAGCGGAATCAGCCCGAGGTAGACCACCGGCACGTTGGCAGCCGAGCTGTACAGGTAGCCCGACGCGGGAATCGCGATCATCAGCACATACAGCAGCAGATGCACGAGATGCGCGGCGCCGCGCTGCCAGCCCGGCATGCGGCGCGGCATTACAGGGGCCGAGTGCGTGGCGCGCCACAGAATGCGCAGGACGGCGAGCGCGAACACCGTCACGCCGATCCATTTGTGCCACGAGAAGTAGCGCAGCTTGGTGGGCGTGAAGCCCGGAATATCGGTCATCACCCAACCGAGCGCGAAGCCGCACACGATCAGCAACGCGATCAGCCAGTGCAAGGCAATGGCAGTCCGCGTGTACGACTCCCTGCTGCCGAATGAAGGATTGAGTGCCATGACAGGTCGCCGCAAGCTAAGAGAGGTTAACGGCGCAGCCCGCGCGGATATTCCGGCCGCCGATGCGTAAGGCATCAGCGCAGACGGCCGGACCATGCCTGCCGTGGCACGCACCAAGGCGGCCATGCTACCCCAATCGGAAAAAACTGGCAGAAGGTCGCCAGAGATCCCGCCCCTGGCGTTTTCGCCGCACATGCCGCGCGCATTGAACAATTAGGGACGGAGGTTGTCAGAGTTATAGCGATTCGATGTAGCATTAACCGTCCGCCAACGCCCGCCACGGCTCACAATCCAGCTTCAGCGCAATGGCCGGTGCGACCGCCGGGCGCGTTTGGTACTATTGCTCCACACTTTGATCAGACCTGCCAAAGAAACGGGCATTGCACGCTTCCCCTCACACTGTCAGCCCTTTGCCCTATGGAACATGACAACCTGATTGCGTGCCATGAGTGCGATACGCTGTTCCGCAAACCCCGGCTTGTCGGGCGCACGGTCGCGCGCTGTCCGCGCTGTGGGGCCACGCTTTACCGCGGCATCTCCCGCAAGCTGGACGCCATTAGCGCCATGACGCTCGGCGCGCTGATCACCTTCCTGATCGCGCAAGGCTTCCCGATCGTCGAACTCGAAACCAACGGCATCACCTCGCAGACCACGCTGTTCGGCGCGCTCATCGCGCTATGGGACGAGGACATGCAGATCGTCGCTGTCATGGTCTTCTGCTCGACCATTCTGTTCCCGCTGACTGAACTCGTCGCGCTGCTCTACGTGCTGATCCCGCTGCGCGCCGGCTATGTGCCGCACGCCTTCAACCGCGTGCTGCGCGCGATTCAATTCGTACGCCCGTGGGGCATGATCGAAGTCTTCATGCTCGGGATACTGATCACCATCGTGAAGATGGTGAGTCTCGCGCGCGTGATTCCCGAAGCGGCGCTGTTTGCGTTCGGCGTGCTCACGCTGATGCTCGCCGTGGTGGTCACGTTCGATCCGCGCATTCTGTGGGATCTCGCCGACGAACTGGGCGCCCGCGGCGAACGGCCGCTGCCGCGCACTTCAGCAGACAGCGCGGCGGCCGCAGTCAGCTCGGTCGCGGGACCACCCGCGCCGCCCGAGGTGCGTGGCGCGGAGCCGTCCGCATTGCCGCCGGTCGTGCCACCGGCGCCACGTCGAGGGTGAGCACACCATGAAATACGTTACCGCGAGAAGCGCGGGTCTCGTCAGTTGCCATGCGTGCGGACGCGTCGAGCCGCGCATTCGCTCCGTCACGGCGCAGCACTGTTCACGGTGCGGCGCGCACCTTCACTCGCGCAACCCCGACAGTCTCATGCGCACCTGGGCGCTGCTGATCGCCGCCGCGCTGCTGTATATTCCCGCGAATCTGCTGCCCGTCATGCACACCTCGTCGCTGCTCGGTTCCGAAGACGACACTATCATGAGCGGCGTCGTTTATTTCTGGACCTCGGGCGACTGGCCGCTCGCGGTGATCGTGTTTGTCGCCAGCATCATGGTGCCGATGCTCAAGCTGAGCGTGCTGGTGCTGCTCACCATCACGGCGCAGCGCCGCTCGCGCTGGCGGCCCGATCAGCGCATCACGCTTTACCGGATGGTCGAACGGATCGGGCGCTGGTCGATGCTCGACGTGTTCGTCGTCACGCTGACCGTCGCGCTGGTGCGCTTCAAATCGCTTGCCGTCATTACGGCGGGCCCCGGAGCCATCGCCTTCGGCTCGGTCGTGATTCTGACCATGATGGCCTCCATGCAGTTCGATCCACGCCTCATCTGGGACCACGTGGAAGGCAGCACCCCAAAACCTCAGGATCTCAAACATGACTAGCCCGCAAGAACCGACGCCCGCTCCCGATGCGCCGCGCAACGATTCGAACGGACCGAAGCTGCCGCCCCAACTCCCCGACCCTGACATTGAACCGCGCAGCCGCTGGCTGCCTTCGCTCGTCTGGGTGATTCCGCTGATTGCCGCGCTGATCGGCATCGCGCTCGTGATCAAATCCGTCACCGCGAAAGGCCCGACCATCACGATCAGTTTCGTCAGCGCCGAAGGCCTCGAACCGGGCAAGACCAAGGTGAAGTACAAGGACGTCGACGTCGGCGCCGTGAAGACCATCACGCTGTCGAAAGATCTGTCGCACGTGCTGGTGCAGGTCCAGTTGACCAAGGAAGGCGAAGATTTCGCGGTCAAGGATTCGCGTTTCTGGGTGGTGCGGCCGCGCGTCGGCGCGAGCGGCGTGTCCGGTCTCACCACGCTGCTTTCGGGCGCGTATATCGGCGCGGATGCCGGGCATTCGCCGGATACCGAGAAGGACTTCGTTGGCCTCGAAACGCCGCCGCCGATTACCGGCGACCAGAAGGGTCACCAGTTCGTCCTGCACGGCGACTCGCTCGGCTCGATCGACATCGGCTCGCCGATCTTCTACCGGCGCGTGCAGGTCGGCCAGGTGGTCGGCTTCTCGCTCGACAAGGACGGCACCGGCGTGACCATGCAGGTCTTCGTGTCCGCGCCGTTCGACCAGTATGTCGGCACCAATTCGCGCTGGTGGCATGCGAGCGGTGTCGATCTGCGGCTCGATTCCAGCGGCTTCAAGCTGAACACCCAGTCGCTTGCAACGGTGATCGTAGGCGGCCTGTCGTTCCAGTCGCCGCCGGGTCAGGGCGTAGGCGCGCAGGCGCCGAACAACATGACCTTCCGCCTCGGTTCGGATGAAGCCGATGCGATGCGCGAACCGGACGGCGTGCCGCTGCGCGTGGTGATGAACTTCAACCAGTCGCTGCGCGGCCTGTCGATCGGCGCACCGGTCGATTTCCGCGGCATCGTGCTGGGCCAGGTGACCAACATCGGCATCGACTACGATCCGAAGTCGCGCAGCTTCACCATGCCGGTAACGATGAACCTCTATCCGGACCGGCTTGGCAGACGCTTCCGCGAGACCGCGCCGGCACCGGGCAGCCTGGCGGGTCAAACCATGCTGCAACAGCTCGTCAAACATGGTCTGCGCGGCCAGTTGCGCACCGGCAATCTGATTACGAGCCAGCTGTACGTGGCGGTGGACATCTTCCCGAAGGCGCCGCCGGCAACCGTCGACGTGGCGAGCGATCCGCTCGAACTGCCGACCATTCCGAACACGCTCGACGAGTTGCAGCTCCAGGTCGCCGACATTGCGAAGAAGCTCGACGCGGTGCCGTTCGACCAGATCGGCAACAACCTGAACAGCGCGCTGAAGAACGCCGATCAGCTCTTCACGCGACTCGACAAGGAAGTGGTGCCGCAGGCGCGCGACACGCTCGCAGCGGCGAAGCAGACCTTCGGTTCGGCCGAGGCGACCTTGCAGCAGGATTCGCCGTTGCAGTCCGATGTTCATCAGGCGTTGCAGGAATTGACGCGCACGTTGCAGTCGCTGAATGCGCTGTCGGATTATCTGGAGCGCCATCCCGAATCGCTGTTGCGCGGTAAATCAGGAGATAAACCATGATGTTTGCCCGGCTCCCCCGTCCGCCGCGCGGGCTCGCGCGTGGTGCTGTTCTTGCCGGCGCGCTGGCCGGACTGGTGGCGCTGGCGGCGTGCTCGTCGCCGTCGAGCCGCTTCTATACGTTGGGATCGGATAGCACCGCCGCAGCGGCGGCGCCGGTCAGCGGCCGGACCTCGGCTGCGCCGGCGTGGCTGATCGAAGTCGCGCCGATCGACGTGCCGCCGCAGGTGTCGAAGAATCAGTTGGTGATACAGACGGGGCCGACACAGGTCCAAGTGCTCGAAGAAGAGCGCTGGGCCTCGCTGCCCGGCGACGAGATCCGGCGCGCGTTGTCGACGAGTCTGACGCAGCAGTTGAACACCATCGACGTGTACGGCACCGCGCGACCGGATGCCACGCCGGTGTATCGGGTCAGCATGAACGTGCAGCGCTTCGAGTCATGGCCCGGCTCGCATGCGTTGATCGATGCAGTGTGGAGCGTCCGTTCGGTACGCAGCAACGCGGTAATGACGTGCCGCAGCGTGGTCAGCGAACCGGTGAGCGGCGGGTATGACGCGCTGGTCGACGGGCATCGGCGGGCGCTGCAGCGGATTTCCGTGCAGATGGCTTCCGCCGTGCAGGCAATGGCTGCCGCTGCTCCGCAAGGTCAAAGCCCGAACCCCAAGGGAGCTTCTTCGGCTTCGACCAAAGGGACGGCGGTGAGTGTGGCCGTGCCACCCTGTCCTTCAGCGGACAGCACTGCGGGAGCCGGCGCCTGAAGTGTTCGACTCGCTCAAACGATTCATCAGGAAATGGCGCGCTTCGCGCGACGGCGGTCACCAGCTCGATGCGCTGCTGGCGATCGCCGACCGGACCGCGCCGTATCCGGAGCGCAGCGAGTGGCTGATCGAACTCGCCCACTGGATTCGCCGGGGCCACGCAGTCCAGGCCGGCGCCGCCGCTGAAGGCAACGCCCATCACTCCACGCCGGCGCACACGCGAATCCGCTATCTCCTCCATGTGCTCGACCGCAACCCCGTCTGGAAGGCGAACGTCGCCGGTATTCTGCGTGCACTGCTGCGCGAGAGCGACGGCCTCTCGCTGCTGTGCGACGCCGGCATGCCCGTGCATTCGGGCTTCTTCGGTGCGTTGTTCGAACGGCTCGAAGCCGCGTTGATTCCGCCCGCGCCAAACCGGCGCGACCTCACCGCGATCGTCACGCTCATGTTCAGCTCGGAGCGGGACGCCGAATGGATCGGCGCGCTTCCCACCGACCTGCTGATCCGCATCCACGTGCTTTTCGATTACGCGGCGGACGAAGACGAACAGCGCGACACCACACCGTTTTCGCTCGACCTGCTGGCGGCGCTGCATAACCTGACCTGCCAGATCAGTTCCACGGGCCTGTCACAAACCGTGCGCAGCCGTCTGGGCCGAGCCGATCCGGACGACTGCGGCTTCGCTCACGCGCACCGCGATCGCGACGGCCATGCCACGCACGAAGCCAGCGACGTGCGCGTCGCGATGGAAAAGCAACCGTTCTACCGGCTCACACGCGCGATGCTCGCCGTCGAAGCCGCGCACCAGGCGTTCGTGGCCGGCGGCCCGCAGGAACCGCTGCTGCACGAGGTCAACTATCTGCGGCTGCTGCTCGACGAATGCCGCGGCGCGACGGACGACGTCTTCGCGCATCTCTATCGCAACGGCGTGAGCGTCGACATCGTGTTCCAGGTCGAACGGATGCGCATGCGGATCGTGCGCGCCGAGCATCTGCTGAATGCATGGATGGCGCAAGACGATCCGCACGCCGGCGCGCGTCTCACCGCCGAACTCGTCAACGCAAACCATGCGAGCCAGAGCGTCGCGCACCTGGTACGCAGCAACTTTTCGCTGCTGGCGCGCAAGGTCGTCGAATACAGCGCCGATACCGGCGAGCACTACATCGCCCGCGATCGCGCCGAATATCTGAAGATGCTGCGCATGGCGGCCGGCGGCGGTCTCGTCACCGTCGTCACGGTGTGCGTGAAATTCGCCATTACCGGCGCGCATTTTCAGGCGATGTTCGAAGGCCTGCTGGCCGGCATCAACTACGCGGCGAGTTTCCTGCTGATGCACTTCCTGCACTTCTCGCTCGCCACCAAGCAGCCGGCCATGACCGCACCGACGCTCGCGCGGGAACTCGACGGTGTCGGCACGCCGGCAGGGGTCGACAGCTTCGTCAGTTCGGTGACCGCGCTGATGCGCACCCAGGCCGCCGCGGTGCTCGGCAACGTTCTGCTGGTGTTTCCCGTGTGCTTCGGCGTGCAATTGCTGTGGCACGCGCTGTTTCGCGCCAACATCATTTCGCCGGAGAAGGCGCACGCCACGCTGCACTCCTTCTCGCTCTGGGGGCCGACACCGTTCTACGCCGCGTTGACCGGCGTGCTGCTGTGGTCGTCCAGCCTGCTTGCGGGCTGGGCGGACAACTGGTTCGTGCTGCATCGCGTTGCCGACGCGCTCACCTATAACCGCCGTCTGCGCATGACGCTGGGCGCGGCCGGTGCCGACCGGATCGCGCGGTTTTGCCGTGCGAATGTGGCGGGGGTGGTCGGCAATATCACGCTCGGGCTGATGCTCGGCCTGGTGCCGGCGATTCTCACCGCGTTTGCGTTTTCCTTCGAAGTGCGTCACGTCACGCTCAGCGCCGGTTCGATCGGCGTCGCGCTCGGCGTGCTCGGCAAGGACGCGCTGAAACTGCCGGAGTTGTGGTGGGCGGTGGCCGGTGTCGGCAGCATGGCGATACTCAACGTGGCCGTGAGTTTCGCGCTCGCCTTCTACATGGCGGTGAAATCGCGCGACTTGCGGCGCAACGCGGTGCGCTCGCTGCGTGGCGCGATCTGGCAACGGCTGTTCCGGCATCCGCTGGAACTCGTCTGGCCGGCAAAAGCGGCACGCGCAGCCAGGTAGCGGCCTGCGGCGGCAACCGCTCGCCGCACCGCCCGCGCAGGCGGGCGCGGCTTGCCGCCAGGCAATCGCGCATGGCCGCTCACCCCGACCGCGTACAATAGCGCCTTATCCAACGCCTTCCGGCAACCTCAATGTCCTTCGATTTCTTCCTCCCTTGCCCACGCGGCCTTGAAGCCTCGCTCGCGGCCGAACTCGCCGAAATTGCCGCCCAGCACCTGAACGGCGCGCCGTTCACGGCCGGCGCACAAGTGCCGGGCGGCGTGCATTTCCGTGGAGGCTGGGCCGCCGGCATGGCCGCCAACCTGCACTCGCGCCTCGCGAGCCGCGTGCTGCTGAAAATCGCGCATCGTCCGTATCGCAGCGAACAGGACATTTACGCGCTCGCGGTCGAACAGCGTTGGGAACAATGGTTCTCGGCAAACGAAACGCTGCGGGTGGACGTCACCGCAATCAAATCGCCGCTGCGCAGCCTGGAATTCACCACGCTGCGCGTGAAGGACGCGATCTGCGACCGTCTGCGCGAAGTCAGCGGTGCGCGTCCGAGTATCGACACCGCCATGCCCGACGTGCGCGTGTTCGCGTTTCTCACCGCCACCGACTGCACGCTGTATCTCGACACCTCGGGCGACCCGCTCTTCAAGCGCGGCTGGCGCCTCGACAAGGGCGCGGCGCCGCTGCGCGAGAATCTGGCCGCGGGCATTCTGCGTCTGACCGGTTGGACCGCCGGCACGCCCCTGTACGACCCGATGTGCGGCAGCGGCACGTTCCTCGCCGAAGCCGCGCAGGTGGCGCTGAATATCGCGCCGGGCGCGGAACGCCGCTTCGGCTTCGAGAAGCTCAAGCAGTACGAAGCCAGGACCTGGCAAACGCTCAAGGCCGCCGCGCTCGACGCGAAACACGCCGCGCGCAGTTCGCGTGCCGATCTGCAGATCTTCGGTAGCGATATTTCCGGCGACATGCTCGACAAGGCGCGCGCCAACTTCCAGCGTGCCGGCTTGCCGTCTATTCCGCTCAAGCAGCTCGACGCGCGCAACATGACGCCGCCCTCGTCCGCGGCGGGCATTCTCGTCGCGAATCCGCCCTATGGCGAACGGATCGAAGTGCGCGGACGCAATGCGCGCGGCGAGCTTCGCGAAGGCCGCGGCAATCGTGACAGCCGCGAAGACGACGGCTTTCGCCGCGCCCAGGAGGAAACGCCGGACAGCGAATTCTTCCAGTCGCTCGGCGACGCGCTCAAGCAACGCTTCACCGGTTGGCATGCGTTTATCCTGACGTCGGACCGCAAGCTGCCTGGCCAGTTGCGCCTGCGTGAATCGACCAAGACACCGCTCTTTAACGGCGCGCTCGAATGCCGGCTGTTCCGCTTCGACCTGATCGCAGGCAGCGTGCGGCAGCGGCCGCAAACTGATACGCCGGCGGCTTGACGCACAGCGCTTTCAGCGCTGCCGCTGCAAGGCGATAAGAACCGCGAGCCGCGAACCGGCCTCGCGGTTTTTTTTCGCCTGCTGTCTGCTTCGGCGCCCTTCGCTTCTCTCATCGCTTCTTTCATCGCTCCTGCCACGCCCTACTGACACCACGCTGTCAGCAGCACCCCCGCACACTCCTTCTCACGCCATCCGGCGCTTTGCACTGCTTACCCGCCATCCCCAGGAGAGTGACATGTCCACATCATCCAAAGTTGTTGCATGGTTCGAGATTCCGTCCGTCGATTTCGCTCGCGCCGTTCGTTTCTACGAAGCCGCGCTCGACGTCAAACTGAACGTGCAGGAAATCGGCGGCCAGCCGATCGCCGTGTTCGGCTACGAAGAACCGGCCACCGGCGGCGCGATCGTCCACAGCCCGTCGATGACGCCGACCGGCGACGGCGTGCTCGTCTACCTGAACGCGCAGCCGAACGTCGACGCCACCCTCGCGCGCGTGGAGAAAGCCGGCGGCAAGACCGACGGCCCGGTGATCAAGCTGCCGAAGGACATCGGCTATATCGCGTTCTTCACCGATACGGAAGGCAACCGCCTCGGCCTGCATTCGCAGACCAACGGTTAAACGCGTCACGACGCTCATGCGCGGCGGGCGCCAGACACCGCGCACGAACGCTGACCGGAGCGCGGCATGCGGCGCTATCATCGCGGGACTGTCCCGGTCCTCTTCTACACCACGCCCACGATGACGCGCCGCGCCGACCGCCTGTTCCAGATCGCCGAACTGCTGCGCGGACGGCGTCTGACCACCGCGCAGCAACTCGCCGACTGGCTGAACATCTCGCTGCGCACGGTCTATCGCGATGTGCGTGATCTGCAACTGTCAGGGGTGCCGATCGAGGGCGAAGCCGGCATCGGCTACCGGCTGAGCCGCACGGCGAGTTTGCCGCCGCTCACCTTCACCGCCGACGAACTGGCCGCGCTCGCCGCGGGCGCACGCATGCTCGAGTCGTGGGGAGGCGCCGCCTTTGCCGGTGGCGCGCGCGGCGCGCTCGCCAAAATCGCTTCGGCCATGCCCGCCGACAAGCGCGCGGCGCTGGAAAGGCTGGCGGTTTTCGCGCCGTCGTTTCACATCAAGGGGAATTTTTCGGCGCAACTGGACGCGCTGCATCGCGCGATCGATACGCGGCATGTGGTGAGCTTTGCTTACGTCGACGTGAATGGCGCGGCGACCGAACGACGCGTCTGGCCACTTGCGCTCGCCTATTGGGGCGCGCGCTGGACGCTTGGCGCGTGGTGTGAATTGCGTAGCGATTTCCGCAATTTCGGACTGGAGAAGATCCAGAATCTGCAGGTGCTCGAACAGTATCCGGATCAGGAAGGCAGGCGCCTTGCGGATCTGTTGCGGCATGTGAATGCCAGGCCGAAGTGAGGATCGCGGTTTGCCGTTGCGAGGCAAACCGCGATCCTGTTCCAGGCGGGTTTATTCGACCGCTTTCACCATATCTTCGATCACCTTCTTCGCATCGCCGAACACCATCATCGTCTTGTCCATGTAGAACAGGTCGTTGTCGAGCCCGGCGTACCCCGCCGCCATCGAGCGCTTGTTCACGATCACCGTACGCGCCTTGTACGCCTCGATGATCGGCATGCCCGCAATCGGCGACTTCGGATCGTTCTTCGCCGCCGGATTCACCACGTCATTTGCGCCGAGCACCAGCACCACGTCGACCTGGCCGAACTCCCCGTTGATGTCGTCCATTTCGTAGACCATGTCGTACGGCACTTCGGCTTCGGCGAGCAGCACGTTCATGTGGCCCGGCATCCGGCCCGCCACCGGGTGAATCGCGTACTTCACCTCGATGCCTTTCTCCACCAGCTTGTCGGTCAGCTCCTTCAGCGCATGCTGCGCACGTGCCACGGCGAGACCATACCCCGGCACGATCACCACGGTTTCAGCATTGCCGAGCATAAACGCCGCATCGTCTGCAGAACCGGATTTCACCGGACGCTGCTCCGCCGACCCACCCGCTACCGCCGCCCCCGCCTCATTACCGAAGCCGCCGAGAATCACGTTGAAGAACGAGCGGTTCATCGCGCGGCACATGATGTACGAAAGAATCGCACCCGACGAACCCACCAGCGAGCCCGCGATGATCAGCATCGGATTGTTCAGCGAGAAGCCGATGCCCGCCGCCGCCCAGCCCGAGTACGAGTTCAGCATCGACACCACCACCGGCATGTCCGCGCCGCCGATCGGAATGATGATCAGCACGCCGAGCACGAAAGCGATGATCGTCATAATGATGAACGGCAGCCACGACTGCGTGAGGAAGAAGATCACGCCAAAGCCGAGCATCGCGAGCGCGAGCAGCAGGTTGATCAGATGCTGCCCGGCATACACGACCGGCGCGCCCTGGAACAGGCGGAACTTGTACTTGCCCGACAGCTTGCCGAACGCGATCACCGAACCGGAGAACGTGATCGCGCCGACGAACGTGCCGATGAACAGCTCGACGCGATTGCCATACGGCAGGAAGCCCGGCGCGGTGTTCTCCGGATCGACCAGACCGAACGCCGCCGGCTCCGACACCACCGCATACGCGATACACACGGCGGCCAGACCGATCAGCGAGTGCATCGCCGCGACCAGCTCCGGCATCTTGGTCATTTCCACGCGCGCGGCGACGAACGCGCCGACCGCGCCGCCGATCACCAGCGCGACCAGCAGCAGACCGAGCCCCAAACCGAGGTTCGAACCGAGCCCGTTAGCCTGCTTGACGATCAGCGCGATGGTGGTGAGGATCGCGATCGCCATCCCGGCCATGCCGAAGGTATTGCCGATGCGCGCGGTCTTCGGATTCGACAGCCCCTTGAGCGCCTGAATGAAGCAGACCGACGCGACCAGATAAAGCAGCGTGACGAGGTTCAGACTCATTACGCGTTCTCCTTTGCCGTCTTATCTGCGATCAGCTTCTTCGGCTCTTTCTTGCGGAACATCTCCAGCATTCGCCGCGTCACGAGAAAGCCGCCAAACACGTTGACCGCCGCGAGTGCGACGGCGAGCGTGCCGAAGAACTTGCCCGGCGCACCCAGGGTCAGGCCGGCGGCCAGCATCGCGCCGACGATCACGATCGCCGAGATCGCGTTGGTCACGGCCATCAGCGGCGTGTGCAGCGCGGGCGTGACGTTCCAGACCACGTGGTAGCCGACGTAGATCGCCAGCACGAAGATGATCAGGTTGATGACGGTGTGGTTGATGACTTCCATCGCCATTCTCCTTAAGCCTTGCGCGCGACTTCGCCGTCGCGGGCCAGCAGCGTGGCCGCGACGATGTCGTCTGCGAGATCGATGTTCAGGGCGCCTTCCTTCGTGATGATCAGCTTGAGGAAATCGAGCAGGTTGCGCGCGTAGAGGGACGACGCGTCGGCGGGCACCATCGAGGCCAGATTCGTATAGCCGACGATAGTCACGCCGTGTCTGATCACCACCTGGTCCGCTTCGGTCAACGGACAGTTGCCGCCGCGCCGGCCTTCGTACTCCGCGCCGCGTCCCGCCGCGAGATCGACCAGCACGGAGCCGGGTTTCATCGCCTGCACGGTTTCCACCGAGATCAAGGTCGGCGCGGCGCGGCCCGGAATCAGCGCGGTGGAAATCACCACGTCGGCCTGTTTGGCGCGCTCATGAACCAGCGCCGACTGACGCGCGAGCCACGATGGCGGCATCGGCCGCGCATAGCCGCCGACGCCTTGGGCGGCTTCACGCTCCTCGTCGGTTTCGTAGGGCACGTCGAGAAACTTCGCGCCGAGCGATTCGATCTGTTCCTTGACCGCGGGACGCACGTCGGATGCTTCGATCACGGCGCCCAAACGCTTCGCAGTCGCAATCGCCTGCAAGCCCGCCACGCCCGCGCCCAGAATCAGCACGCGCGCGGCTTTCACCGTGCCGGCGGCGGTCATCAGCATCGGCATGAAGCGCGGGTAAAGCGTGGCGGCGAGCAGCACCGCCTTATACCCGGCAATGTTGGCCTGCGAGCTCAGCACGTCGAGGCTTTGCGCACGCGTGGTGCGCGGCGCGGCTTCGAGCGCGAACGCGGTGACGCCGGCTGCCGCCAGCTTTGATGAGTTTTCGGTATTAAAAGGATCGAGCATGCCGACCAGCACCGCGCCGCGCTTCAGAAGCGGCAGTTCGGCGTCGGTCGGCGACTGCACCTTGAGAACGAGATCGGCGCCGAAAGCGGTCGCGGCGTCGACGATCTCCGCGCCGGCGGCCGTAAAGGCGTGGTCAGGAAAGCTTGCGCCGGTGCCGGCGCCGCTCTGGATCGCGACCCGGTGGCCCTGGCTCACATACTTCCTGACCGTCTCGGGCGTCGCGGCGACGCGGGTTTCGTGCGCGCGCGTCTCGGCTGGCACTCCGATGTGCATCGTTGTTCCTCCTCGACTTCCTGTTTTACGACAGATCCGCCGACGAGGCACGCCGGCTTGCAAGTGCAACGGCTAACGCCTCACTTTAACCGAAACGGGCGCGGCGTCGAAATCGGGGACAATGCGGGGGGCCTTGGCGGACGCAGGCTGCGTCGTGACGGGCCGGCGAGGCGGCAGACCAGGGCGCCGCGCCGACCCGCTTCCCGGCAGGCGAGGCCTATAAACGGTAAAATGCGCACCCATGAAACCGGAAACCTGGCTGCCGCACGTCACCGTCGCGGCCATCGTCGAGCGTGACGGGCGCTTTCTCGTGGTCGAAGAACATACCGCCGACGGCCTGCGCCTGAATCAGCCCGCAGGCCATCTGGAAGCGGGCGAAACGCTGGTCGAAGCAGTGATCCGCGAAACGCTCGAGGAAACCGCCCATCCGTTCGCGCCCGAGGCGCTGGTGGGCCTGTACATGACCCACTTCGAGCGGCCCGGCAATGAGGGTGTCACCTACCTGCGCTTCACCTATTGCGGCGCAGGCGGCGGCCCCGACCCGGAGCGCGCGCTCGACCCCGACATCGTCCGCACGTTGTGGATGAGCGCCGACGAATTGCGCGCCTGTCCAGAACGGCACCGCACGCCGCTCGTCATGCAATGTCTCGACGACTACCTCGCGGGCCGGCGTTTCCCGCTCGACTTCGTGCACACGCATTCGGTCGGGCCCAAACAGTAAATATCGCGGCAGCCGTCACGAGCGGCCACCCACGATCCATGAAGTCATGCAGCACCCAGTGAGCACCTTATGAGCAAGCAGAAAGTCGTAGTAGGCATGTCGGGCGGCGTCGATTCGTCGGTCACCGCGTGGCTGCTGAAGGAACAAGGCTACGACGTGGTCGGCCTGTTCATGAAAAACTGGGAAGACGATGACGACAGCGAGTACTGCTCGACGCGGCAGGACTGGATCGACGTGGTCTCGGTGGCGGACCTGATCGGCATCGACGTCGAAGCGGTCAACTTCGCCGCCGAATACAAGGACCGCGTGTTCGCCGAATTCCTGCGCGAATATTCGGCCGGCCGCACGCCGAACCCGGACGTGCTCTGCAACGCCGAGATCAAGTTCAAGGCGTTCCTCGATCACGCCATATCGCTCGGCGCGGAAACCATCGCGACCGGCCACTATGCGCGCGTGCGCGAGAACAACGGCCGCTTCGAACTGCTGAAGGCATTCGACCATACGAAAGATCAGTCGTACTTCCTGCATCGGCTGAATCAGGCGCAGTTGTCGAAAACGCTGTTTCCGCTCGGCGAAATTCCGAAAACCAAAGTGCGCGAAATCGCCGAACAGATCGCGCTGCCCAATGCGAAGAAGAAAGATTCGACCGGCATCTGCTTTATCGGCGAACGGCCGTTCCGCGACTTCCTGAATCGCTATCTGCCCACCAAGCCCGGCCCGATGAAAACCACCGAGGGCAAAGTGGTCGGCGAACATATCGGCCTCGCGTTCTACACGTTTGGACAGCGCAAGGGCATCGGCCTCGGCGGCAGCAAGGACGGCAGCGGCGAGCCGTGGTTCGTGGCCGGCAAGGACATCCCGTCGAACACACTGTACGTCGCGCAAGGCCACGATCATCCGTGGCTGCTCAGCCATACGCTGTCCGCGGGCAACACGAGCTGGGTGGCGGGCGAGCCGCCAGCGGACGGCTTCGCCTGCGGCGCGAAGACCCGTTACCGGCAAGCGGATGCACCGTGCACGTTCAGCTCGGCGGGAGCCGGCGAAGGCCTGTTCGAACTGAATTTCGACACTGCGCAATGGGCTGTCACACCAGGGCAATCCGCCGTGCTCTACGATGGCGACGTGTGCCTGGGCGGCGGCATCATCGAACATGCGGTGACCGGTCAGCCGGTCACACGCCAGCCTCAGAAAGCGGCGCTGCTGACCGCCCGTTGACCATGCATTCAATCGATCAGCATTGCCGTGAGCGGCAATGCAGCGCACCGCTGTGCGTGCACGCCTGAACCTGCTCGGCGGCGTCCATGCGTTCGCTCTTCAAGCGGCAACTCGCGTCACCATTCGCGTCACCATGACAGGCCGTCGCCCGTTTTCCTTCACGACGGATTCCGCTGGCGCCAGCGGCGTTGGCGATCCCGCCGTGACGATCCTCACTGCACCGGAGTTCCCATGTTTTCTCGACGTTATCTCGCCATGTGGTGTGCAGCCGCGCTGTTCGCGGTCTGTGCGGCGTTCGCCGCCACGCATCACATTTCGTGGTTCTGGATCATCGTGCCGCTCGCGCTCGTCGCGCTCGGGCTGTTCGACCTGACACAGCAGCGTCACGCGATCCTGCGCAACTATCCGCTGTGGGGCCATTTCCGTTTCCTGTTCGAATTCATCCGGCCGGAAATCCGCCAGTATTTCGTTGAAGGCGATACTGACGAAAAGCCGTTCTCGCGCGCCCAGCGCAGCATCGTCTACCAGCGCGCGAAGAACGACGTCGATAGCCGCCCGTACGGCACGGAGCTCGACGTCAAGGCCGTTGCGCACGAATGGATCAGCCACTCGCTCGCGCCGACCAGGCTCGATAGTCACGACTTCCGCATCGTAGTCGGACCGGATCGCGCGCAGCCTTATTCGATGTCGATCTTCAACGTCTCGGCAATGAGCTTCGGCTCGCTGTCGGCGAACGCGATCATGGCGCTGAACCTCGGCGCGAAAAAAGGCAACTTCGCGCACGACACCGGCGAAGGCTCGATGTCGAAGTATCACCGCGAGCACGGCGGCGACATCATCTGGGAAATCGCCTCGGGCTACTTCGGCTGCCGCAACGAAGACGGCACCTTCAGCGCGGAGAAGTTCGCGAAGCAGGCCGCCGAGCCGCAAGTGAAGATGATCGAGGTGAAGCTCTCGCAAGGCGCGAAGCCGGGTCACGGCGGCGTCCTGCCGGCCGCCAAGATCACGCCGGAAATCGCCGAGACGCGCGGCGTGCCGATGGGCCGCGACTGCATCTCGCCGGCCACGCACTCGGAGTTCTCCACGCCGCGCGGCCTGCTGGAATTCGTCGACCGTCTGCGCACGCTGTCGGGTGGCAAGCCGACCGGGTTCAAGCTGTGTATCGGGCACCCGTGGGAATTTTTCGGCATTGCGAAGGCGATGCTGGAAACGGGCATCCTGCCTGATTTTATCGTGGTGGACGGCGCGGAAGGCGGCACGGGCGCGGCGCCGCTCGAATTCACGGATCACGTTGGCGTGCCGTTGCAGGAAGGCCTGCTGCTGGTGCATAACACGCTGGTGGGCATCGGCTTGCGGCAACGTATTCGCATTGGCGCGAGCGGCAAGATGATCACCGCGTTCGACATCACCAAAACGCTCGCTATCGGCGCGGACTGGGTCAACGCGGCGCGCGGCTTCATGTTCGCGGTGGGCTGCATTCAGGCGCAGACCTGCCACACCGGGCGCTGCCCGACCGGCGTCGCGACGCAGGACCCGGTGCGCCAGCGCGCTCTGGTGGTTCCCGACAAGGCAGACCGCGTCTTCAATTTCCATCACAACACACTGCATGCGCTGAAGGAAATCATTCAGGCCGCGGGGTTGAAGCATCCGGCTGAACTGCGCGCGCATCACATCGTGCGGCGCGTGTCGTCGCATGAGGTGCAGTTGATGTCGGAGCTGCTGAAGTATCTCGATCCGAACGATCTGCTCAACGGCAATTATCGCTACTCGCTGTTCGAGAAGTACTGGCCGGTGGCGCAAAGCGATTCGTTCTCGCCGAAGGTGGAGTTGGCGGCGACGTGATTCCGCTCGAGAATTCGCCCCATATCTCCATACGGGCACTTTAGCGAACCATATATTTGCACGGTCTTTTCTGCGCCAACTGACGTTCTCCGGCGGCTGGCGGGATCGTATTGACCGGCCTGTCTCAATTCGGTCCTGGCCCCTTTGGGGACCAGGACGTCTCGTCATCCTTTTAGCCGGGCAGCTTGTCGGTCCAGCGCGCCCTCCCATCGTAACGGAGGGACCTGCATTGCTCCGGGCGCAAAGGGATCTCATCGCCCCTCACCACGCCTTCCATATCTCAGTCGGTAATTCCGCTTACCCGTTGCCCCTCAGGAATGAGTTCCGGGTGCCGCTTGTATATGGGGATGAGTACCTTTTCGAACACCATGTACATGACCTCTCCCATAGCATGTTTGAAATCTTCAAGCTCTTCATTCGAGCAGTGTGCCTGAACAAAGGCGATCGTCTCGTCTAGTGAACCGTTTATCTTCAACATTCGCTTGCTCACTTCCAGTGCCACCGCTTTATCTTGAAACATACTTTTCACTCCTTCGGATTCATTCGGCTCGCACTTCACAGCCGGGCACCGTGCTTCCCGGCAAGCAGATGCGGAGCAAGATGCGCTCTAGATTCTCGGGCAGCCGCTAAGCTCCGCACAGTCATTGACGCAATTCCAGAACCTGAATCCGAAATCGCCGCTCGGCAATGAACTATTCGAACATTTTGCCCGGCACGTCGCCCTCACGGCATTAGGAAACCGCGCATGCACCCGTCAGATATCACCCGATTTCGATAGCGACAACGAGAACGATAAATACAGCAACCCGTGCCTTCCGGTCAGACGAGGGGAAGTGCTGAAAGAGCAACCAGGGACAACCGACTGGACCCAGATCCTGGCCGAATGAAAAAGTGGGCGCTCGACGGCTCCCATCAACCTCATCACCCCGCAAAACGGACACCCCCCTCCCTTTCCGTTAAAATCTCTGGTTTAGCACTTCGCTCCACGGCCACCCCGGCGCGCTTCGGCGTTCACGGCGCGGCCCCATGCCCGAAAGGCACTTCATGCTCACGTTTCAGCAAATCATCCTGACAATGCAGTCCTACTGGGACAAGCAGGGTTGCGCGTTGCTCCAGCCAATCGACATGGAAGTCGGCGCGGGCACGTCCCACGTCCATACTTTCCTGCGCGCGATCGGCCCCGAGCCGTGGCGCGCGGCGTACGTGCAACCGTCGCGCCGCCCGAAAGACGGCCGCTACGGCGAGAACCCGAACCGTCTGCAGCATTACTATCAGTACCAGGTGGTGCTCAAGCCTGCGCCGGAAAATATCCTCGACCTGTACCTCGGCTCGCTCGAAGCCCTCGGCTTCGACCTGAAGCAGAACGACGTGCGCTTCGTCGAAGACGACTGGGAAAACCCCACGCTCGGCGCCTGGGGTCTCGGCTGGGAAGTGTGGCTGAACGGCATGGAAGTGACCCAGTTCACCTACTTCCAGCAGGTTGGCGGTCTGGACTGCAAACCGGTGCTCGGCGAAATCACGTATGGCCTCGAGCGCCTCGCCATGTATTTGCAGAAGGTCGAAAACGTCTACGACCTGGTCTGGACTGAGTGGGAAGAGCAAGGCCCGAACGGCCCCGAACTGCGTCGCCTGACTTATGGCGACGTCTACCATCAGAACGAAGTCGAACAGTCCGCCTACAACTTCGAGCACGCGAACGTCGAGTTGCTGTTCTCGATCTTCAACAGCTACGAAGCCGAAGCAAGGCGCATGATCGAAGCGCAGATCGCCCTGCCCGCCTATGAACTAGTGCTGAAAGCCGGCCACACGTTCAACCTGCTCGACGCGCGCGGCGCCATTTCGGTCACGGAACGCGCGGCATACATCGGCCGCATTCGCGCGCTGTCGAAGCTGGTCGCGCAGGCCTACTACGATTCGCGCGAGAAGCTCGGTTTCCCGATGCTCGGCAATCCGGTGCACGGCGTGCCCGGCCTCACGACTGACGAACAGGACGCCGCCATGCCCGCATGGGCGCCGCCGCTGAAAGTCGAACGCAAGATCGACCAGGACTGACGAGAACATCAAGAAATGACTCAACCCCATCAAGCTACTCTGCTCGTCGAACTGCTGACCGAAGAACTGCCGCCTAAAGCGCTCGCGCGTCTTGGCGACGCCTTCGCTGAAGGCATTGCGCAGCGCCTCGCGGCGCGCGACCTGGTCGAAGGCGAATTGTCGTTCGAACGTTATGCCACGCCGCGCCGCCTCGCCGTCACGATCAAAAACGTACGCGCGGTTGCGCCGGAAAAACACGTGCGCGAAAAAGTGCTGCCGGTTTCCGTCGCGCTGGATAAAGACGGCCAGCCCACCGCGCCGCTCGCCAAGAAACTCGCTGCGCTCGGCTTCCCCGATTTCTCGGTGAACGACCTGGAGCGCGCACAGGACGGTAAGGCCGAAGCGTTCTTCCTGCGCTATGCCGCGCCCGGCGCGACGCTCGCCGAAGGCCTGCAAAGCGCGCTCGACGAAACACTCGCCAAGCTGCCCATTCCGAAGGTCATGACGTATCAGCGCCCGGACGGCACCAATGTGCAGTTCGTGCGTCCGGCGCATCGGCTGACCGCGCTGCACGGCGAACAGATCGTGCCGGTGAGCGCGCTCGGCATCGACGCCGACGACACCACGCTCGGCCATCGTTTCCTCTCCGAAGGTTTCGTGCAGATCCAGCACGCGGATTCGTACGCCGAGACGCTGCTGCACAAAGGCCGCGTAGTGGCGAATTTCTCCGATCGCAAGGAGACCATCCGCACGCATCTGCTCGCGCAAGCAAACGGCGACCAGGTCGTGATGCCGGAATCGCTGCTGGACGAAGTGACGTCGCTGGTCGAGTGGCCGGTGGTCTACGCGTGCCGTTTCGAGGACGAATTCCTGCAAGTGCCGCAGGAATGCCTGATCCTCACCATGCAGACGAACCAGAAATACTTCGCGCTGACCGATGCGAACGGCAAGCTGCGTTCGCGCTTCCTGATCGTGTCGAATATCGAAACGTCCACGCCGGGCGATATCGTGGAAGGCAACGAGCGCGTGGTGCGTCCGCGTCTGGCCGACGCGAAGTTCTTCTTCGAGCAGGACAAGAAGAAGACGCTCGCCGATCGCGTGCCGCTGCTCGCGAACGTCGTGTATCACAACAAGCTCGGCTCGGCACTGCAACGCGTAGAGCGCGTCGAAGCGCTGGCCGGCGCGATTGCCGAACTGATCGGCGCGGACGTGGCGCTCGCCAAGCGCGCCGCGCGCCTCGCCAAGGCCGATCTGATCACCGACATGGTCGGCGAATTCCCCGAGCTGCAGGGCACGATGGGCACGTACTACGCGCGCCACGACGGCGAGCCGGAAGAAGTCGCGCTCGCGTGCTCGGAACACTATCAGCCGCGTTTCTCCGGCGACGCATTGCCCACTACCACAACCGGCACCGTCGTCGCGCTGGCCGACAAGCTCGAAACACTGGTCGGCATCTGGGGCATCGGTCTGCAACCCACCGGTGAAAAAGACCCGTTCGCGCTGCGCCGTCACGCGCTCGGCGTGCTGCGCATTCTCGTCGAGAAGCAACTGCCGGTCGACTTCGTCGAACTGCTGCGCACCGCTTACGCACAATTCGCCGCGGTGCCGAACGTCGTCGATTCGACGCAGGCCATTTACGAGTTCAGCATGGACCGCCTGCGCGGCCTGCTGCGCGAGCGCGGCTATGCGCCGGGTGAAATCGACGCGGTGCTGGCGCTGAACCCCACGCGTCTGGACGATATCGTCGCGCGTCTGGATGCCGTGCGCGAATTCGCATCGCTGGCTGAAGCGGCTTCGCTCGCGGCGGCCAACAAGCGCATCTCGAACATCCTGAAGAAGTCGGAAGGCGCGGCGACCGGCGGGGTGCAGGTCGCGCTGCTCGTCGAAGCGGCGGAAAAAGCCTTGCATGCACAGCTCGAACAGGTCGCGCCGCGCGTGCAGTCACAACTGGCCGCGCGCGACTACACGGGTGCGCTGACCGCGCTCGCCGCGTTGCGCGAACCGGTCGACACGTTCTTCAACGACGTGATGGTCAACGCCGAAGATCCCGCGTTGCGCGCCAACCGTCTGGCCTTGCTCGGCGCACTGCATCAGCAGATGAACTGCGTCGCCGACATTTCCCGACTCGCAGCCTGAGCCCCGCGCCATGCCGACCAAAAAAGTGGTGATCCTCGACCGCGACGGCGTGATCAACGTCGACTCCGACGCGTTCATCAAGTCGCCGGACGAATGGGTTGCCCTACCCGGTGCACTGGAAGCCATCGCGCGTCTGAACCAGGCTGGCTATCGCGTGGCGATCGCGACCAACCAGTCGGGCATCGGCCGCGGCCTGTTCGACATGAACGCGCTCAATGCAATGCATCTGAAGATGCATCGCATGGCGGCCGCGGTCGGCGGGCGCATCGACGCGGTGTTCTTCTGCCCGCACACGGCGGAAGACCACTGCGAGTGCCGCAAGCCGAAGCCCGGCATGCTGAAGATGATCGCCGAGCGCTTCGAGGTCGATCCGGAAAATACGCCGGTAGTGGGCGACGCCATGCGCGATCTGCAGGCCGGCGCGGCGCTCGGCCATCCGGTTCACCTGGTGCTGACGGGCAAGGGCCGCAAAACGCTTGCGGCCGGCGGTCTGCCAGAAGGCACGATTGTGCACGACGACCTGCGTGCGTTCGCGCTCGACTTCCTCGCCGACGCTCAAGAGTGACGCGCGCCGAGCGCGTCCCCATCCCTCACTGACCACGCCGATGCGCTTCATCCGTTCTTTGCTTCTGCTGATCTACTTCGTTCTGTTCACGGTGCCGTACGCGACTGCATGCTTCATCGCATTTCCGTTCATGCGCGCCGACAACCGCTACTGGATGGCGGCCGGCTGGTGTCGCGCCACGCTGCATACGGTGCGCTGGCTGAACGGTATCCGCTACCGGATCGAGGGCATGGAGAACCTCCCCGACGGCCCCGCCGTGTTGCTCTCCAAGCATCAATCGGCATGGGAAACGCTGGCGTTTCCGGCGTTGATGCCGCGGCCGCTGTGCTACGTGTTCAAGCGCGAATTGCTGTACGTGCCGTTTTTCGGTTGGGCGCTCGGCCTGCTGAAGATGGTTCATATCGATCGCAAGGAAGGCAAGTACGCGTTCGAATCCGTCATCAGGCAAGGCAAGGCGCGCATGGCGGAAGGCGCCTGGGTCATCATGTTTCCGGAAGGCACACGCACCCGCACCGGCACGCAAGGCAAATACAAAACCGGCGGCGCGCGTTTCGCGATAGCCACCGGTGCGCCGGTCGTACCGATCGCGCACAACGCAGGACGTGTATGGCCTCGCAACTCGTTTCTCAAATATGCGGGTATAGTCACAGTGTCGATCGGCAAGCCGATCGAGACGACGGGGCTCACGCCCGATGAAGTGAACACGCGCGTCGAACGGTGGATCGAAGCTGAAATGCGTCGCATCGATCCTACCGCGTACCGCGCGGCGGAAAGCAGTTCCGCCGCCGCACCAATCTGACGCGCCCACGCCCTCGAAAGCGTATTAGCGCGAAGCCGAATCCGATGCAGAAGTCTCCTACGCCGCAGCCCGCCGCGGCGCTCGATAACCGGCAACTCGATCTCCCGCTCTTTGCCGAGCCGGGGTCGACGTCGTCGTCCCCTTCACCTTCCGCACCTTCGCCTGGCTCGTTGCAGAGTTCGCCGGGAAGCCAGCAACCGGCCGTGCCGCTCGCACCGGATGGCAGCAAGCTGCGCAGCCTCGCGATCGGCTCACGCACGCTCCATTACGTCCTCAAGCGTTCGGCGCGACGCTCGATCGGCTTTGCGATCGACAGCACCGGTCTGACGATCACCGCACCGCGTTGGGTCACGCTCGCCGATATCGAAACCGCGATCACCGAAAAGCAGCGCTGGATTTTCACGAAGCTGATCGAGTGGCAAACGCGTGTCGAGCAGCGCGCATTGCCGAAGGTCGACTGGAAAGATGGCGCCGAAGTGCCGTATCTCGGTCAGCCCGTGCGCGTAAAGCTCGGCTCGCCGCAGGGCATGCTCGCGTTCAGCGCGGAAGACGCGGCACTGCAAGTACCGTTGCCGTTGCAAGCGGACCCGCAGCAGATCAAGGACCGCGTGCAAGGCTGGCTGCAGGGCGAAGCAAAGCGCCTGTTCGGCGAGCGGCTCGCGATTTACGCGGAGAAACTGGGCGTGAACTATCGTGCGTACGCGCTTTCTTCAGCGGCGACGCGTTGGGGCAGTTGTTCGAGTGACGGCAAGATCCGCCTGAACTGGCGGTTGATTCACTTTCCGCTTTCCATCATCGATTACGTGGTCGCTCATGAACTCGCGCATCTGCGTGAAATGAATCACAGCCCGCGTTTCTGGCAAACCGTCGAATCGATTTTTCCGGAATTCCGCGAAGCGCGGCAGACATTGAAGTCGCATCCGCCGGAATTACTGCCGACGCTTTAAGGCCTCGGGCCTCGGGCCTCGGGCCTCGCACCTGGCACCTGGCACCTCGCGCCTTGAAACCGGCGCTTCAATTTCAAACTGAAGCACCGGCTTGTCACACTCTCCCGCTCATTCCGAGCAGAACGTTTCCTGCAGATGACGCCACGTCACCTTACCGTGCGCGTCGAGATCCATCACCGCCGTGGAGCGCCGCACATTCGCGTTGCCGGTGTTGTCGCGCTGATACTCGCGATATTTCACCACCGCCCCTGACGGATATTCGGCAACGATCTCCTTGTCGCGGATGCTGATTTGCGAGCCTGGACGCGCGCCGCGCAGCTTCGAGAATGTCTCACGCAAGCCGGCGTGATCCAGTGCGATGCCTGACGTCATGACCAGCGTGAATTGCGGAGCGAAGCGCGCCATGATTCGTTGCAGCGCGCCTTCATCCGCGGAGCCGTCGAACAGGGCCGCGAGTTCGACGTGGATCTCGTCGAGTTCCTTGAAGTAGGGATTGCTGTTATTCATGATCTGATCTCGCCCCGCCGCCCTGCTTTATTTCTTCTTCTGGATGAACTCGATCTTGTAGCCGTCCGGATCCGTGACGAAAGCGATCACGGTCGTGCCGTGCTTCATCGGGCCGGCTTCGCGCACGACCGTGCCGCCTTGTGCCTTGATTCTGTCACATGCGGCGTAGGCGTCGTCCACTTCGACGGCGAGGTGGCCGAAACCGGTGCCGAGGTCGTAAGAAGGCGTGTCCCAGTTGTGGGTGAGTTCGAGCACGGTGCCGTCGCGCTCATCTTCGTAACCGACGAATGCCAGCGTGAATTTGCCGTCCGGATAGTCGTCGCGGCGCAGCAGTTTCATGCCGAGCAGTTCGGTGTAAAAGGCAATCGAGCGATCCAGGTCGCCGACCCGGAGCATGGTGTGAAGCAGGCGCATTGTGCACTCCCTGTTGCGTGATAGCGAGACCGTAAATGTACCCGGAATCACGCGCCGCTGCAGAGCGTGCCAAACGGAAAGCCGTACTCAGAACTGATGCCGCACGCCTGCCATCAACCCGATCTGCGAGCCCTTTTGCGCAAGCCCGACGCCGTTGACGCCCTGCAGTTGCGCACCGATCAGATCGCCGCGATAGATCGAATAGTCGCCTTCCAGATAGATATCGGTGCGTCTGGACAGGTTGTAGTCCGCCACCAGTTGGTACTGCCAGGCGGAGCCGTCCTGCGCCGCCGTTTTGCCGTCCTGCAGCGTACGCCAGATGTTCGCGGCAAAGTGCCACTTGTTACTGACCTGTTGCGTGATGCCGCCCATGATCATGCGGCGCCGCGCAAAGTCCGTGTACTTGAGGGCCGCCAGCACGGGCGCGGTGAACGGCCCGTTGGCGAAATTCGAAAAGCCCGCATCGTTCTGATTGACGATGTAGCCGGCGGAAAAGCGCGTGAGATTCCACGTGTACGCGCCGCCGAAGGTCCACGTCTTCGCGGCCGCGCCGTTGACGGAATCTTTCGACTCTTCATACGCGCCGCCCAGGCTGAACGGACCGCCTTCCGGTTTATAAGCCGCGGCCGCGCCGATCTGGCTGCCGTAGGAATTCCCCGCATTGCCGCCGAATGCGTAACCGGCCGCGAACGTGAAACCGTTATATTTCGCCTGATACTGCACCTGGTTGCTGGTCCAGATGCCACCCGTCATCGTCACTTCAGGTTGAAAGCTGAAGTCGTACGGGATCCAGGAATTGCTGCCGTAACCGGCCACCGTGACGCCTTCGATCACGACGTTGTACTGACGACCGAGAATGATCTGGCCGTAGGAATCCGAACGCACGCCGACCTGCGCTTCATTGAAGAACGGCAGCGTGGGATCGCTTTGGCCGCTGTTGATATAGATGCGATTTTCGAGTTTGAAGAAGGTAGACCATCCGCCGCCCAGATCCTCGACGCCCTTCAGTCCCCAGCGGCTCTGCGTCATGCCGCCGTTGCCGAGTCCGATCGACGAGTCGCCGGCCTTGTTGGCGTGAGTCAGATAGCGCACACTCTCGTCGACCACGCCGTACAGCGTCACGCTGGATTGCGCGTGCGCCATCTGACACCCCAACGACGCCAACGCCGCAGGCACTGCCGCCGCGGCCCACCTGCCTACGTTCTTCATCGCTTTTCCTCGTACAGGCTCCGCATTGCGCGGATTTGGGTTCGTCTGCCGTGGCGGATCCCTCAGCGAAACCGGCACGCTGCTGTCCGCCTATACTTCGCATTCTTCGTACTGAGAAGCCTTGCACCGCACCGGATGCAGCCGGTACGAATATCCTGACGAAACGTTTGTGGCTGAACCTTAGCGCGAAACGGCAAGAGTGCGAAATTAGTCTGACGGTGTGTTGCGCGGGTGTTGTGAAATCAGCAAAAAACTTGCTGCCTGTAAGAAGCACGCGTAGGCGGTGGGGTCATCGGTTGGCGAGGTGGACAGGTTTGCTATCGTACGACCTGTTCCCGATCCGACTCCGTCCAATGAGCACCTCTGCACTGCCCGCACGCCGCGCCCCGGATAGCGTCGCCATCCTCCTGATGATCGGCCTGTGCGCGATCTGGGGTCTCCAGCAAGTCGCGATCAAAAGCACCAACGTGGCGCTGCCACCGGTTTTTCAGGCCGGCCTGCGCTCGGCGATCGCGGCACTGCTCGTATGGGGCTGGGCGCGCTCACGCGGCACGCCGCTCTTTCGCGACGACGGCACCCTTGGCGCCGGCCTGCTCGCGGGCGTGCTGTTCGCCAGCGAGTTCGTGTGCATTTTTCTCGGCCTGACGCTGACCAGCGCGTCGCGCATGGCGGTCTTTCTGTACACCGCGCCGTGCTTCACGGCGCTTGGCCTGCACTGGTTCGTCGACGGCGAGCGCATGCGGCGCATTCAGTGGCTCGGCATCTTCGTGGCGTTCGCGGGTATGGCGCTCGCATTCGCGGACGGCTTCCTGCATGGCCACGCCGCGCAAGGGTCGGTATTCACGGGTGTCGCCGGCGACGTGCTCGGCGTGCTGGCCGGCATTGCGTGGGCCGCGACCACCGTGGTGGTGCGCGCCACGCGCCTCGCTCATTCGAGCGCCAGCAAGACGCTGTTCTACCAACTGACAGTCTCGGCGGCGGTCCTGCTCGCGCTTGCACTCGCACTCGGCCAGGCGCGCGTGGAAACCGTCACGCCGCTGGCGGTGGTGAGCCTCGCGTATCAAGCCGTGGTGGTGGCGTTCGTCAGCTATCTGGTGTGGTTCTGGTTGCTGACGCGCTATATCGCGTCGCGCCTGTCGGTGTTCTCGTTCCTCACGCCGCTGTTCGGCGTGACCTTCGGCGTGCTGCTGCTCGGCGAGTCGTTCAGTCTGCGTTTTCTGATGGCCGCGGTGCTGGTGCTGGCCGGCATTGCGCTGGTCAACGCGCCGGCAAAGCGGGTGACGATTTAGGGCCGCGCCGAAACGGGTAACAAATTCGGGCACCGCCACAGCGGTGGACGACTTCGAGCGCCAGCGTGTCAAAGCTGCCAGTTCGGAGTTCAACCCTCGGCGCCCACCGCTCAAGCCTTGTTGGCCGCCACGATCTGTGCGACGCGCACGTATTCCGACACCGGAACGTCTTCGGCGCGGCGCTGCAAGTCGAAGCCCAGCCCTTCGAAATCAACCGAATCGCGATATGCGGCGAGCGTGTTACGCAGCATCTTGCGGCGCTGCGAGAATGCGGCCGTCACCAGTTCGCCGAGCACGCGCTCGTCGACGGCCGGCAGTTCATGCAATTCGTACGGGATCATCCGCACGATCGCCGAATCGACTTTCGGCGGCGGGTTGAACGCTTCGGGCGGCACGTCGAGTTGCTTGTCGATCACGTAGCGGTATTGCAGCATCACCGAGAGACGGCTGAACGCCTTGGTGCCCGGCTCCGCCACCATCCGCTCGACCACTTCGTTCTGCAGCATGAAGTGCTGATCGATCACGCAATGCGCGAACGCCGTCAGATGAAACAGCAGCGGGCTCGAAATGTTGTACGGCAGATTGCCGACAATGCGCAGCGACGCCTTGTCGCCGGGCGCGGCCAGCGAACCGAAGTCGAATGCGAGCGCGTCGCCCGCATGCAGTTCGAGCAGGTCGCCGAATTTCGTCTTCAGGCGGCCGATCAGATCGCGATCCAGTTCGACGGCGTGCAACGGCGCTTCCGGCGTCGCCAGACGCTCGATCAGCGGTTCGGTGAGCGCGCCGAGGCCCGGCCCGATCTCGACCATGCGCTCGCCGCGCTGCGGCCGGATGACGTCGACGATCGAATCGATCACGCCCATGTCGACCAGAAAATTCTGACCGAAACGCTTGCGCGCGATATGACCTTGGTGCCGGCCCTGTTGCTGTCTGCTGGTGGACATCGAAGAAACGCTAAGAAAGAGAACTGCTTGAGAAAAAGAACCTGCTGCTCGATGCGCTTTGTGGCACGAACGCGCCGTGCCACACCCGCCCAGCGGCAGCGGCAGCGGCAGCGGCAGCGGCAGCGTACACGGTAAAAAACGCGCAACGAACCCACAAGGAGTTGCGCCGCCGCGGCGCCGATTCAGCCCGCGCGGCGATGCTGCGCCATCGACACCGCCGTATCGATCGCGGCGATCAGGCTGCCCGCATCGGCGCGGCCCGTGCCGGCCAGATCGAGCGCGGTACCGTGATCGACCGAGGTGCGGATGATCGGCAAGCCGAGCGTGATATTGATGCCTTCGCCGAAGGTGGCGTACTTCAACACCGGCAGACCCTGATCGTGGAACATGGCCAGCACGCAGTCGGCCTGCTCCAGGTAACGCGGCTGGAACAGCGTGTCGGCCGGATACGGGCCGCGCGCGTCGATGCCTTGAGCATCCGCGAGCTTCAGCGCGGGCGTGATGACCTCGATTTCCTCGCGGCCCAGATAACCGTTTTCGCCCGCGTGCGGGTTCAGCCCGGTCACGAGAATACGTGGCGCCGGCAAACCGAAATGGTGCCGCAAATCGTGATCGATAATGCGCAGCGTCTCGAGAATGCCTTCGATCGACAGCGCGGCGGAAACATCCTTGAGCGGCAGATGCGTGGTTGCCAGCGCGACGCGCAACGGGCGCTTGCCGGTGCCGGCCAGCATCATTACCACGCGCGGTGTATGCGTGCGCTCGGCCAGATATTCGGTGTGGCCGGTGAACGGCACCCCGGCATCGTTGATGGTGCTCTTTTGCAGCGGCGCGGTCACGATCGCGTCGAAGGTGCCGGCCACCGCTCCGTCTATCGCGCTGTCGAGCAGATCGAGCACGTAGCGGCCATTGGCCGCGTTCAGCTTGCCCGCGACCGCAGGCGCCGCAAGCGGCCGGTGTTGCAGGCGCACGCGCTTGCCGTCCGCCACCAGCGCGCTCCAATCGACACCCACGGCGCGCGCGCGTTCGGCCAGCAGGTCCGCGTCGCCCAGCACGATGAACTGCGCGTGGGGCCAATGCGCCGCCGCGCCGGCGAGTGCCTGCGCCGTCAGTTCGGGGCCGACGCCGGCGGGCTCGCCGGTCGTGATCGCGATCTGCAACGGTGGGCGGGCGGACTGGGCAGCGGTTGTCATGACGGTTATTGCGTGCTGGACAGCGTGGGCTTCACTTCTACGTATGCGGTGTCGCGCAATTCGCGCAACCAGTCGGCGTAGGCCTGTTCCGCCTTGCGCTGGCCGATGGCCTGGCGCGCCAGATCCATCTGCTGCGCGACCGAGCCTTCGGATTCACGGCGGCCCAGCACCTGAATCAGATGGTAGCCATATTCGCTGCGGACCGGGTCGCTGATCTGGCCGTCCTGCAGGCTGTTCATGGCGCGCTCGAATTCCGGCACCGTCTCGCCCGGGCTGATCCAGCCGAGGTCACCGCCTTGCGACGACGAACCGTCTTGCGAGTAAGTGTGCGCGAATTTGGCGAAGTCGCCGCCCGCGGCGATCTCGTTCTTGATTTCGAGCAGCTTCTGACGCGCTTGCGGCTCCGACATGCCGTCGCCGACGCGCAGCAGAATGTGACGCACGTGCGTTTGCACGAGCTTCGGCGCATCCGAGCTGGTGCCCTGGCCCGTGCGGCGATCGACCAGACGCACGATTTCGAAACCGTCGTTGGTGCGGATCAGATCCGGATTGATCTCGCCCGGACGCAGTGTCGACGCAGCCTTGACGAATTCAGGCGGCAGTTTGGACGGCGAAACGAAACCCGTATCGCCGCCCTTCGATGCATCCGGCGCTTGCGAATTCGACTTCGCCAGCTTTTCGAAGTTGGCGCCGCCCTTGGCTTCGGCGAGCAATGCCTGAGCCTTCCGCTGTGCCGCTTCGATATCGGTTTCCGACGCGTTCAGCGGCGCCTTCAGGAAAATGTGCTGCAGATGCAGGTCGCTCGTCAGGCCGGCGTTCGGGCCGCGCTGGCTGGCAATGTAGTTCGCGACTTCGGCGTCCGAGACCGTGACCTTGCTATCCACTTCCTTCTCGCGCAGGCGCGAGAGCGTGAGTTCGGTCCGCGCGTCGCTGGTGAACGTGCTCCAGGGCACGCCTTGCGCCTCGATCCGCGAGCGGTACACGTCGAGTGTCAGGTTGTTCGCCGCGGCAAGCCGTTCGAGCGTTTTTTGCACGGTGGCGTCGTCGATATTGATGCCGTCTTCTTTCGCCTTCTGCAACTGGATGCGTTCCAGCACCATCTGGTTGAGCACCTGCTGGCGCAGCTGGTCCATTGGCGGAACCGGCGCGTTCTGCTGGTTCAGGCGGCGGGTAATCAGGCCCATGCGTTCGTCGAGTTCCCGCCGCGTGATGACACCGTTGTTGACCACTGCGGCAATGGTGTCGACCGTCTGGCCGCTACTGCCGGAGAGCGCCTGCGCCTGCACCGGCGCAACCGACAGGAAAGACGCCGCGGCCGCAAGACCGGCCGCAAGCGTTGCCAAGCGAAGCTTTTTCATGATTGCCACAGATACTCCAATGATGTCGGGCGCGCCTGGCCCGTCTTTTCGCACTTTATAAATGATCGGGCGAGCGTCATTCGTAATTGGTGAAACGCGATTCCGGCGGCGGTGGCGGCGGCAACGGCGTATAACCCGCCACGCTGCTGCGGAATGCGGTCATCAGCCCGTTGTCGACGCTCGACAAGCCCTTGAACGTCAACTGCGCGAGAAACCGCGTGCTCGACTGATTCTGCCCCGACGTGTTCAGGCCGTTCGCATAGCGCTGAATCCCGGCGCCGAGCGTCCAGCAGTCCGCGTCGTACTGCAGGCCGATCAGGCCGTCGACGATCCGATGCCCGCCCAGGTCGTAATTGAAGCGGCCGACCCCGTACACCCGGTGCGTGAGCGGCCATTGGCCCGAAATCAGCACCTGATTGATCGGCGTGTTGTCCAGCGTGGTGTTCGCGCGGGTGTAGCGATACGCGACGTTGATCACCTTGCCGGTGGCCGGACTGAACCCGAAGCCGATGCTCGTCTTCACCAACTGGTTGTTGTCGGCATTATATTGGAACGCCGTTTCCGAAGCGAAACCGGCGCCGAGCTTGAAGGACGCACCCGCGATCAGGTCCGAATGCGTGGCCTGCGCACTGGTTTGAGTCGATTGCAGCGTGACCCGCTGATCCTGGAAGTAGTACTGCTGCGCGATCACGAAACGCGCCCGTTCGTCGCCCGTGGCCGCGTCGATGAAACGCGTGGTGAGGGCGGCCGTCAGGCGGTTCGCGTCGGCGATCCGGTCGTTGCCGACGAAGGTGTTCGGCGTGAAGATTTCCGCCAGCCCGAAGTCCGAATCGGCGGTGTCGAACAGCGGGGCCGACTGCTGGTTGCGATACGGCGTGTACACGTAGTACAGGCGCGGTTCGAGCGTCTGGATGTAATCCTGACCGAAGATCCGCACCGAGCGGTCGAAGATCAGTCCCGTATCGAAGGAGAGCGTCGGGATCGATTCGGTAAAGTTTTTCGGCGTGCCGGCCGCCGCGTCCGCGGCGCTCAGGTGGTTCAGGTTGTACGACGCAAAGTGCCATTGCACCTTCGGCGTGACGAAGTAACCCGGCCCGACCACCGAATACGAAAGGTACGGGTTGAACATCACCCGCTGACCCTGAGTCATGTCCGCGGTGGTGATGCGGAAATTCGAGTAGTCGGCTTCCGCGCCGTAGTCGAAGCCGCCGACGTTGTACTTCGCGTACTTCACGTTCAACTGCGGCTCGCGGCCGTACGGCGCCACGGACGGCGTGAGCGTCTGCCAGTGCTGTTCGCGCGCGAGCACCGACCACGGGCCGTTGTTGTAGGTCAACCCGGCTTCCTGTTGATACAGGAGCTGGGTGCCGTTCATGAACTGGTTGACCGACGACGACAGGTCTTCCGGATAGGTGTTGTCCGAGACCTTGTTGTAGTAGATGTAGCCGCCGAACCCGTTGCCGAAGTTCTGGTTGTGCTGGATGTACAGCGCGTAGCGGTTGGTCTTGGTCAGATGGTCGTCCGGCAGGAATTCGCCGGTGATCGAGCCGGAATACGTGGGCGACAGATAGCGGAACGTGGACTGCAACTGCACACCGCGCTTGGAGATCAGACGTGGCGTCAGCGTCAGATCGCGATTCGGCGCGATGTTGAAGTAATACGGCACCGACAGTTCGAAGCCGTTCGACGAACTCAGCGAGAACGTGGGCGGCAGAACCCCGCTGCGCCGTTCACCCGAGAGCGGGAACGACAGCCAGGGCGAGGCGAAGACCGGCACGCCCTGGAAGAACAGCACGCCGTTGTGCGCGACGCCTTCGTCCGCGCCGGTGTCGAAATCGAACTCGCTGCCCTTGATGTACCAGGCTGGATCGTCCGCGCACGCACAGGCCGTGTACGTGCCCTTCGTGAAGACCGAACGCTCGTTGTCGAGCAGATCGACGCGCTCCGCGCTGCCCGAGCCGCCCGTCACGTTGAAGTGGTACTTCGGCGCGGTCATGAAGCCTTCGCTCGAATCCACGCGCATATGCGCTTCGGGCCCGACGAACGAGTTGCCGTTGTTGACCACGTGGACCGAGCCGTACGCGTCGGCCATGTCCGTGTCTTCGTCGTAATGCAGCGCGTCGGCCTTGATGACGACCGTATTGCGGCGCACCTCGGCCGAGCCCTTGGCGGCCATGTCCTGGTCGGTGGTGCCGCTCGTCGTGTCGCCGAGCACGAACGTGGCCGGCTTCTGGCCCGGCTGCAGCGGACGTTCTTCGAGCTGCGGAGCGAGCTGCATGCCCCAAGGCGCGTCGATCGGTTGCGGCTGCGCAGCTTCCCCCACCAGCTGGGCGTGCGCAAGCGCGGGCATCAGGCCCGGAGCGGCGATCAACGCCGCGACGAGCCGCCTTTTGCGCGGCACTACGGCACAAGAGGGAATCGTTTGGGAAAGCTGTCTAGGCGGCATGTATCGTTTGGCGAATCGGCTCGTCCGTCAGCTTCTGCAGTCACGGTCCACCGCCTGCACACCCCGACCGTGACAGTCGGCTGCACATCAATATTTACAATCTGTAGAACGATGAGGCGGGCGGTAAAGCGGAATACGCGAAAGCCGGCGTGAGCCGCGTCAAAAAAGTCGTGGGGTATTATATGGCAAGACGTTGCCCCTCTGAATTTGCCGCCGGTTTTCATGACGCTGCCCCCACTCCAAGACTCTCCCGACACCCGTCTCGAACTGCTCAAAGCCTGGCTGCAAGGCCACGCGGCGCGCTATGCGCTCGAGCTCGACACCCTCGTTCCGGCTTCGTCCGACGCCAGTTTCCGCCGCTATTTCCGGCTCGCCGGTAAGGCGGCGGAAGGCGAAAGCGTCGGCACGCTGATCGCCGTCGACGCCCCGCCGCCCGAAAAGTGCCGCGAATTCGTGCAGGTCGCGCAATTGCTCGAAGCCGCCGGCGTGCACGTGCCGCGCGTGCTGGAGGTCGATTTCGAGGCCGGCTTCATGCTCGTCACGGATCTGGGCGCCGCTTCGTACCTCGGCGCGCTGACCGAAGCGCAAAACCGGGATGACCCGCGCCGCGCCCGCACGCTGATGCGCGACGCGCTCGACGCGCTGATCCGCTGGCAACTCACCTCGCGCGAAGGCGTGCTGCCGCCCTTCGACGAAGCCTTCCTGCGCCGTGAGATGGAGTTGATGCCGGAGTGGTTTCTCGGCCGGCATCTGGGCCGCGAGGCCGACGAAAAGACCCGTGGCGTGCTGGACCGCACGTTCGCGCTGCTGATCGCGAGCGCCCGCGCGCAGCCGCAGGTGTTCATGCTGCGCGACTTCATGCCGCGCAACCTGATGGTCGCCGCCGAGCCTGCGCCGGTCAACCCGGGCGTGCTGGACTTCCAGGACGCGGTGTACGGCCCGATCACCTACGACGTCGCCTCCCTGTTGCGCGACGCGTTCCTGAGCTGGGACGAAGAGTTCGAGCTGGATTGCTTCGTGTACTACTGGGAGCGGGCAAAAAAGGCCGGTCTGCCGGTCGATCCCGATTTCGGCGAGTTCTACCGCCAGGTCGAATGGATGGGTCTGCAACGGCACATCAAGGTGCTGGGCCTGTTTTGCCGGATCAACTACCGCGACGGCAAACCGCACTACATGAAGGATCTGCCGCGTTTCATCGGCTATGCGCGCAAGGTCGCCGAACGCTATGCGCCGCTGCGTCCGTTCGCGAGGCTGCTCGACGATCTCGAAGGCCGCGCGAATGAAGTCGGCTACACCTTCTGACCGATGACGATGCACCTGAAGAAAGCGATGATTTTCGCCGCGGGCCGCGGCGAGCGCATGCGTCCGTTGACCGACACGCGTCCCAAGCCTTTGCTCGAAGTGGGCGGCAAGCCGCTGATCGTCTGGCAGATCGAACGGCTCGCGCTGGCGGGCTTTCGTACCATTGTGATCAACCACGCGTGGCTCGGCGAGCAGATCGAAGCCACGCTCGGCGACGGCTCGCGCTGGCAGGTGGCGTTGCGCTACTCGCCCGAGCGCGAGGCGCTGGAGACGGCGGGCGGCATCGTGCAGGCGTTGCCGCTGCTCGAAGATAACGGAGCGAGCGAAGTGTTCGTCGCGGTGAGCGGAGACGTGTACGCGGACTTCGATTACGCCACGTTGAATGCGCGTGCAAGGAAGCTCGCCGCGTTGCCCGAGCCGGGCATGCATCTCGTGATGGTGCCCAATCCGGCGTTCCATCCGGAAGGCGACTTCGGTCTGGCTGAAGGCGCGCTGTCGCTCGAGACCCAGCCGCGCTTCACGTTCGGCAACATCGGTCTTTACGACACCCGCATGTTCCGCGATCTGCCGCGCGGCACGCGGCGCGCGCTGACGCCGTATTACCGCGAGACGATTGCACGCGGTCTGGCGAGCGGCGAGTTGTACGAAGGCTTGTGGGAGAACGTCGGCACGCCCGCGCAGTTGGGGGAGTTGGATCAGCGCTTGCGCACGGCAGGAGCCGGGAGCTAGGCGTGGGGTGCCCGGCGCTCAAGGCTCGAGCCTCGGCGTCCGGCGTCCGGCGTCCGGCGTCCGGCGTCCGGCGTCCGGCGCCTGAGTTTAACGCCGCACCGATTACCACGCGACCACCCAAAAATCGCCGCACCAGTCTATCGCCCAACGTCTCCCGCGCCGACCGTTTCCGCCGACTCCGGCGCCTCGGTCGCGCGCTGCTGCTGCAAAGCCCACATCTGCGCGAACAGCCCGTTCGCGCGCAACAGTTCGGCATGCGTGCCGCGCTCGACGATCCGTCCTTTGTCCATCACGATGATCTGCTGCGCATGCACGACCGTCGAAAGCCGGTGCGCGATGATCAGCGTGGTGCGCTCGCGGGCGATCTGATCCAGCTCGTGCTGAATGGCGCGCTCGGAACGCGAATCGAGCGCGGAAGTCGCTTCGTCGAACAGCAGAATGGGCGGATTCTTGAGGAGGGTCCGCGCAATCGCCACGCGCTGCTTCTCACCGCCGGACAACTTCAGGCCACGCTCGCCGACCGGCGTCTCATAGCCCTTCGGCAACCCCTCGATGAACTCGTGAATATGCGCCGCACGCGCCGCCGCTATCACTTCGTCGCGTGACGCCGAGGGGCGCCCGTAAGCGATGTTGTAATAGATCGAGTCGTTGAACAGCACCGTGTCCTGCGGCACGATCCCGATCGAAGCGCGCAGCGAATCCTGCGTGACGTCACGAATATCCTGACCGTCGATCATGATCGCGCCGCCCGTCGCGCGGTCCAGATCGTAGAAGCGGAACATCAGCCGCGCGAGGGTCGATTTGCCCGAGCCGCTATGGCCGACCACCGCCGTCGTGGTGCCCGCCGCAATGGTGAAGCTCACGTCGTGCAGAATCTGGCGTGCCGGTTCATACGCGAAGTTCACATGCTCGAAGCGCACCTGCGCGCCGCTCACGCGCAGCGCGGGCGCGCCTTCCAGGTCGGGCACTTCCTGCGCCGCGCCGAGCAGCGTGAACATGCGGTCCATATCGGTGAGACTCTGCTTCAACTCGCGATACACCACGCCGAGAAAATTCAGCGGAATATAAAGCTGCAGCATGAAGGTGTTGATCAGCACCAGATCGCCGAGCGTGAGACGCCCGGCCATCACGCCTTGCGTGGCGCGCCACAGAATGAACACGAGCCCGGTGCCGATGATCGCCTGCTGGCCGAAGTTCAGCGCCGACAGTGAGCGCTGCGACTTGATCGCCGCCGTGCGATAGCGCTTCAGGTTTTCGTCGTAACGGCTCGCTTCCCACTCTTCGTTGCCGAAGTACTTGACCGTCTCGTAGTTCAGCAGCGAATCGATCGCGCGTGAATTCGCCTTCGAATCGAGATCGTTCATGGTGCGGCGAAAATGCGTGCGCCACTCCGTGACCTTCACCGTGAAAACGATATACACCGCGAGCGCGATGAACGTGACCACCGCGTAATACGCCTCGTATTTGACGACGAAAAAGCCGAGCACGAGCCCGACTTCGACGAGCGTCGGCAGAATGCTGTACAGCGAATACGAGATCAGTTGCGTGATGCCGCGCGTGCCGCGCTCGATATCGCGCGACATGCCGCCGGTCTGCCGTTCGAGATGAAAGCGCAGCGACAGCGCATGCAGATGGCGGAACACTTTCAGCGCCAGTTGCCGCACCGCGCTTTCGGTCACCTTCGAAAACAGAATCTCGCGCAGTTCGGTGAATAGCGACGTGGACAGCCGCACCACCGCATACGCGACCACCATCAGGCCGACGCCGCCCAGCAGAACGATGCCCGGCGAATCGTTGGTGCGGCCGAGTGCGGTGAGATGCTGCACCGAGGCGAGGCTGTCGACGATCCGCTTCATGACGATCGGCACACCCAGGTTGGCAACCTTCGCGCCGATCAGGCAGCTCAGCGCGAAGCCGACCCGCCATTTATACGTGGCGAGATACGGCAGCAGCGACAGAATCGTCTGCCAGTCGTTGCGCGGCTGGGTGGAGATCGGGGAGAGTTCGGACGAGGGCGTGCGGCGCATGGGATCGGCTGGGGGAGAGTGTGGAAGTGCCGGAGTTCGCAGCGGCGCGCCGACCGCGGCATGCCGGCCCGGCACACTGCATTTTGTCGCGCGACCCGGCTGGGCGCTTTCCCGTACAATTCCTGATCTTTCTATTGTCGCAGAAGCCGGCTGGCGCCGCTTTTCATGGGTTGTCCCGCCGTGGGTGGCACGTTGGCCGCGCGGTTCGTGCCGTACCGTTGTCGTGAATTGCCCCGCCTGCTGGTCCAGCCGACCGAACCAACACGTTTCTCAAGGGTGCCCCGATGACCGATCTTCTTCAACTCCCGCCAAAGCACTGCGCGCTGCGCGTGGTGCCGCAGCCCTCGGATGCGAACGTCCACGGCGACGTGTTCGGCGGCTGGATCATGGCGCAAGTGGACATTGCCGGCTCGATTCCGGCAAGCCGCCGTGCCAACGGGCGGGTGGCGACCATCGCGGTCAATTCGTTCGTGTTCAAGCAGCCGGTGTTCGTCGGCGATCTGCTGAGCTTTTACGCGGATATCGTCAAGACGGGCAATACGTCGGTCACCGTCGAGGTCGAGGTCTACGCGCAACGCATGAGCCTCACCGAAGACCTCGTGAAAGTCACCGAAGCCACCCTGACCTATGTCGCCACGGACAGCGACCGGCGTCCGCGCGCGCTGCCGGTGCTGGATTGAGCGGCTCGCGGTAAACGAAAAACGAGGCGCTCAGGCGCCTCGTTGTGTTTCGGCTTCGGCTTCGGCTTCGGCTTCGGCTTCGGCTTCGGCTTCGGCTTCGGCTTCGGCTTCGGCTTCGGCTTCGGCTTCGGCTTCTTCGGCGCTATGCCTTACTGACTCGCCGCCGTGCCGATTCCCGCCTTCTTCTGCGCGTTCTGAATGTCGCTCGGATAGTTCGGATCGTTACGCGACGGCTGATAGCCGTTGGCCTCCAACTTTTTCAACTCGGCGTTTTTCTTCGCCCGCGCCTGTTTGCGCGCGGCTTTGCGCTGAGCCTTGGTGCTCGGAGCAGCCTTCGATGCGGCCGACGGAATGGCCGCGTCAGAATCGCTCCCCGCCGGGCCACCGCCGCCGCTTTGCGCAAACGCCGGCGCAGCACACGCCACGCTCAGTACAACCAATGCCAGCAACACAGACAGTTTCTTTGCAGGTGACGACGTCATTGTTCTCTCCAGTCGGATTGGCGAATAGTCGACAGCGAAACGCCCATGACCCGGTGCGAGCAGCGAAAAGCGGGCGCAACGCCACGTGAATCGGTGCTTCGTGGTTCCCAGCGCAGTCTGAGATGGGAACCACGAATATATCCGACCGAAGCGTTTTTCGAAAAACGGTTTATGCGAACCGGCACGGGCTACCCCGCACGAATCGCCGTCACAGGTGCGCTGCCGTTGCGCAGATAGGCGTCGACCTCACCTTCTATCCACTGCGCGAAATGCGCCTGCGCGGCATTGAGGATTTCGCGTTGCTGCCACACCAGCCAGTACGGATAAGGGTACGGCACCCGAATATCGGTGATCTGCAGCAGTTCGCCCCGCGCGAGCGCATACGCGACGAGACTGCGCCGTTCGAGCGCGACGCCCTGGCCTTGCAGCACGGCGGCGATCACGAGATTCGAATCGTTCGCCGACAACACCACGGCACCTTCGGCCGGCTCTGCCACCTGTGCCGCCTGACACCAGTCATGCCACGGTGTATCGGGACTCGAAATCAGCGGACAGGCCATCACGTCCCGGGCGGTGACGGGAAGGCGCCCATCTGGCGCGAGCGCGAAATGCGGCGCCGCGACCACCACCATCTCGTCGTCGAACAGCTTCTGTTGCGCGACGTCGGGCCAATGCCCCTGGCCCATGCGAATGCCGATATCGCTCACGCCCTGGCGGAAGTCCTCGACCTGCAAACTCGTCAGCAAGCGGATCCGGTAGTACGGATGCGCGTCGCGAAAGCCGGCGAGACGCGGCACGAGCCAATGCTGAGCGAACGACGGCAAGGTCGTGATCACCAGTTCGCTCTCGTGCGGTCGCGCCTGCGCGCGGCGCGTGGCATGCGTGATATCGCGCAGCGCCATGCGGATGTCGAGCGCGTAAAGCCGGCCCTCCTCGGTCAGCCGCAGCCCGCGCGCCTCGCGCATGAACAGTGCGACACCCATCGACTCTTCCAGCACCTTGATCTGCTGGCTCACCGCCGAGTGCGTAACATGCAGCTCGCGCGCCGCCTGCGTCACGCCGCCCAGGCGGGCGACGGCCTCGAAGCAGCGCAGCGCGGTCAAAGGCGGGATCGGTTTCATGTAAGAAATTCTGACGTAAATCGTCGTTAATTGTCGCTTTTTTTGATGTACGGAGATGCTTAATCTATCGGTTCAAAGCGCCCAGGTCCGTGCCGGCATGGGAACCGCGAGAGCACCGCGGCCCGGGCGCGCCATGATAGATGTTCTAACGGGAATGAGATGAAACTGATCGGAATGCTGGATTCGCCCTACGTACGCCGGGTCGCTATCTGCCTCAAACTGCTGAAGTTCGAATTCGAGCACGATGCGATCTCGGTGTTCAGCACCTACGACCAGTTCGCGAAAATCAACCCGGTCGTGAAGGCGCCCACGTTGATCGCCGACAACGGCCAGACCGTGATGGATTCGACCGTGATTCTCCAGTACCTCGCCACGCTCGCCGGGGCGGACCAGCGGCTTTTCCCGACACGGCCCGACGCCGCCTTGCGCGCCGCCCGTCTCACGGGCCTCGCGCTTGCCGCGTGCGAGAAGACCGTGCAGATCGTCTACGAACGCAATCTGCGGCCGGAGGAGAAGCAGCATGAGCCGTGGATCGAGCGCGTGAGCACGCAGTTGTTCGCCGCTTACGCCGAGCTCGAACGCGACCTCGCGGCGGCGACGCTGCCGGTCGCGGCCAATCAGTTCGACGCGGCCGACGTCACCGTAGCGGTGGCCTGGCAATTTACGCAAATGATGCTGCCGGGAATGGTCAGCAAGACGGCGCATCCCGTTCTGCAGTCGTTCTCCGAAATGGCGGAAGCGTTGCCGGTTTTCCTGAGCACGCCGGCGCAATGAGCATACCGGGCGCAAACGCTCACACCGTTGCCAGTTCGCGCCCCACGCCGCCCTGCAGCAGTTCGGAAATCGCGTCCGTCGACAACGGCTTCGCGAAGTAGAAGCCCTGCATCTCGTCGCAGGCGCGCTCTTTCAGGAAGTCGAGCTGCGCGGACGTCTCCACGCCTTCGGCGATCACCTGCAATTTCAGCGAGTGCGCGAGCGCGATAATCGCCGAGGTGATCGTTTCGTCGTCGCCCGATACGCCGATGTCGGAGACGAACGAGCGGTCGATCTTCAGGCGGTCCACCGGGAAGCGCTTCAGATAGCTGAGACTTGAATAGCCGGTGCCGAAGTCGTCGATGGCAAGGCCGATGCCGAGCGCGTGCAGTTCGTTGAGCATCGACACGGCTTCTTCGGCGTTGCGCATGATGGTGCTTTCGGTCAGTTCGAGTTCAAGGTATTGCGGCTCGAGGCCGGTCTCGTCCAGCACCTGCATGACCAGCTTGGCGATATCGCGCTGCTGGAACACGCGCGCCGACAGATTCACCGAGACGCGCGCCGGCGGCAAGCCTTCATCCTGCCAGGCCTTGTTCTGGCGGCACGCCTCGCGCAGCACCCACTCCGAGAGTGGCCCGATCAGCCCGCTTTCTTCCGCGACCGGAATGAACGACGACGGCGGCACCAGTCCGACTTCCGGATCGCGCCAGCGCACCAGCGCTTCGGTGCCGACGATCTGTCCGCTCACAATATCCACCTGCGGCTGGTAGTGCAGCAGGAACTGGTTGTCGCGCAGCGCGCGGCGCAAGCGCCGCTCGAGATTCAGACGCGTGCCCGCGCTCGCATTCATTTCCGGCTGATAGAACTGGAACGTATTGCGGCCCATGTCCTTGGCGCGGTACATCGCGAGATCGGCCTTCTTCATCAGCGTTTCGGCATCTTCGCCGTCTTGCGGGAAGAGGCTCGCGCCCATGCTGCAGCCGACGTACAGCTCGGTGCCGTCGAGCCAGACCGGTTCGGAGATCGACACGCGCACGCGCTCCATCCACGCGATCAACGACTGTTCGTCGACGGTATCGGTCATCACGATCACGAACTCGTCGCCGCCATGCCGCGCCACCGTATCGCTCGTGCGCGTGCAACGTGCCAGGCGCTCGGCAACCACGCTCAGCAGCCGGTCGCCCACGCTGTGGCCGAGGCTGTCGTTGACGTTCTTGAAACCGTCCAGATCGATGAACACGACCGCGACGCCCTTGTGCTGCCGTTGCGCGACGATCAACGCGTGCTGCAGACGGTCGCGCAGCAGATTGCGGTTCGGCAGACGCGTCAGGCTGTCGTAGTTGGCCTGATATTCCAGCTGTTCCTGATAGCGCATCAGATCGGTCACGTCGTTGATCACGCCGATGTGGTGAGTGATCACGCCGTCCTGATTCGGCACCGGCGCGATGAAGAGCTGATTCCAGAACAACGCGCCGTCCTTGCGATAGTTGCGCACCACCGCGCTCACTTCACGGTTCGCCGCGAGCGCCTGGCGGATCAGCGCGACGCCTTCCTGGTCGCGGTCGTCGCGCTGCAGCAGGCGGCAATCGTGGCCGATCGCCTCGGCTGCGTCGTAGCCGGTAATGCGCATGAACGCCGGGTTCACGTACTCGATCAGGTTGCCGGCCGGCGACGGCGCGGTGATCAGAATCGCGTTGACGCTCGCATCGAGCGCACGGCTTTGCAGGCGCAAGGCAAGGTCGGCGCGCTTGCGCTCGGTGATATCCGTGTACGAACCGAGCACGCCGATCACGCGGCCCTCGCCGTCGGTGAACGGCAGCTTGCTCGTGACCGTGGTGCGGTGCACGCCGTCGATCATCAGATCGACTTCGAAATTCATCTTCGGCACGCCGGTGCTCACTACTTCCCTGTCGTGGTCGTTCAGCAGACTGGAGAAGTCGCGCCACGGCATGTCGGCGTCGCTCTTGCCCACCACCTGCTCGGGATACGCGAGTCCCGCATCGCGCGCGAACGCCATGTTGCAGCCGAGGTAGCGCGACTCCAGATCCTTCCAGAAAATGCGCTGCGGAATATTGTCGATCACCGCTTCGAGCATCTGGTTCGAACGCTGCGCTTCGGCTTCCGCGTTGATCTGGTCGGTGACGTCGTCGGCCAGCACGAAAAACGCGGCGCGGCCCATGAAGTTCAGCGCGTGATACGAAATGTCGGCACTGATCGTCGAGCCGTCCTTGCGCCGATGATGCCAGATACCCGCCATCGTTCGGCCGTGGTGGGTCGCGTCGCTGCGCTGCAGATGCGATTCGAGACGCGGGATTTCGGCTTTCGGCCGGATCGCGCGAACCGTCATGCCGAGAAATTCGCTTTCGGAATAGCCGTATTGCTGGATCGCCGCCGCGTTGACGGCTAGAAAGCGCAGCGTCTCGCGATCGACGATATACATCGGCACCGGATGATCGTCGAACAGGCCGCGAAAACGTTCGTCGTTGCGGCCGAGCGCGCGGACGGTGCGCAGCTTCTCGCGCGCGCTGTTTTCACGGGCGCCGAACGTGTAGATCAGCAGCACGCTGCCGGCCAGCATCGTCACGATCAGCAGGAACATCGCCCGCTGGGTTTCGCTCGCCGACGCCGCGAGCGAGGCCCGCAAGGCGCGGTTCTCCTCGCCGCGCAGCGCGGCCAGCGCGGCTTCGACGCGATCCAGGCCGAGCCCGAGATGGGTGTAGGTCGAGGCCGCCCATGCGCGCGAGGCGCTCGCGCCGGAGTCGGCGCTCCTTAGCAGCGCGTGGTCGATGTCGTGTTGCAACGCATGGCTGTCCGCACTCAGCTTGGCGAGCGCGTCGAGCATGGCGGGTTCGCCGGCAAGTTCACTGCGCAGGTCGCGCTCCAGACGCGTGAGCGTCGCGGCCATGCCGGTCGCAGCGCCGGCCGGCGCGGACTCGCCCGACGTCTCGAAGCGGCCGAGCGCGGCAAGGCCGCCGTCGAGCGCCGACTGGTAGGCGTCGAGGTTCTGGCGCACGCTCGTGGACCGCAGCATGCGCGCGTCGGCATCGCGTTGGCCGCAAATCTGCGTGTAGGCGACGAACGCGTTCGCGCCGACCGCCGCGGCGACGACCGCTATATTGATCAGCAGCCGCTTCGATAGAAAAGGAGTCATGGATTCCGAACGTCAATCGTTCTGCCGGCGGGAGCGCGCGGTCGCTTTCGATGCATCGGGCCGCATCGATACGAGTTTCTTTACGCGCCAACCCTTGGATAACGGCAGGGTTCGGAACAGGTTGAGGGTAGTGGATGAAAAAAACGTGTCCGGCTGCACCTGGCCGGCTGCACCTAACCGACCGCACCGAACTCCTTCATGGCCGGGACGAAGTCGTGGTTGGCCTCCGGCTTGCGCGACAGCTTGGCGAGCACGTAGCGCTTGAACGGCGCCAGTTCGGCCCAGCGGGCCACGCCCGGCGCGGCGATGCCGGCCAGTTGCGCCTGATGCGCGATGCCCTCCGGCACGCTATCCGTGCGGCGCCAGGCCGGCGCTTCCTCGGGCGTGAACCACTCCGGCTCGACGTTCGCGTGGGTGCGCAGCATTTCGAACAGGGCATGATCGAAGTTCGGCTCGATTTCCGCGTCTTCCTCGACGGGGAAGCGCGCCAGCAGCTTGCGGTCTTCGAGCGGCAGTTGCTGCCATTGCTGGAGCGAGATGCGCAGCCCGAACCGGTCGAGGTTGAAGCGCACCGACATCGGGATAAACGTGAAATTCTCCGAAGACTCGACCTCGAAGTTGAACAGAAGCGGCGCTTCGTTGAGTCCCATGACAGTGTCCCTCGTGGATGGCGGGCAACGCGCAAGCCCGGCTTGAGGTATTTTAGAACCTTATTCGCGCGACGGCGGCGCGGTCTGGCGGCAACGCACGAGCCCGCCGGCCGCTCACGCGGGCGCAGCATGGCAAAGGAGTACTAGCTTGAACGAACTGGAAACAGCCGGGCAGCCGGGCGCGGTGGAGCGCCAGGTGCGCCGGCATCGCGGCGCGGAGGTCGAAACCGTCACCGACCACGTCGGTCAGGAATGGCCGGTGGCGCTCGTCTTCAACGGCATTTCGCACGCGGTGATGATGTGCACGCCGCGCGATCTGGAAGCATTCGCGGTCGGATTCGCCATTTCCGAGGGGATCGTGGAGCGCGGCAGCGACATTCAGGATATCGAGGTCGAACTGCATGACGACGACCAATTGCCGCACGCCGAAGTGCAGCTACAGGTGGTGCAGCAGGCATTCGTCGCACTCAAGGAAAAGCGCCGCGCGCTTGCCGGGCGCACCGGTTGCGGCGTGTGCGGCATCGAAAGCATCGATCTGCTGGATCTGGAACCCGAACGTGTGCCGGACACCGGCTTTCTGCAACGGCTCGCGCCGGACGCGATCGCGCGCGCCGCCCGCGAGTTGCCCGAGCATCAGGCGTTGACGCGGCTGACCGGCGGTTTGCACGCCGCCGCATGGTGCGACGCGGCGGGCGCGATCCGCTACGCGTTCGAGGACGTGGGTCGCCACAACGCGCTCGACAAGCTGATCGGCCAGCTCGTGCTCGATCGCGTGGACACCCAAGAGGGTTTCGTGTTTCTGTCGAGCCGCGCCAGCTACGAGCTGGTGCGCAAGGCCGCGCGCGTCGGCGTGCCGATGGTCGCCACGATCTCGGCGCCGTCTTCGCTGGCTATTGCGATTGCCCGCAAAGCAGGCGTGCGGCTGGTGAGCTTCTGCCGCGAAAAGAGCTACGTCGACTACGACACGTTGCAGCCGGCGCAGCTTTGAACGGCGGCGCGCCTGACCTGCGAGCGGGCGGAACGTCCAGCTATGCAAACAGCTGGAGCCCGCACAAGCTGGCAAGTCCGCTTTACGCCAGAGCGCTCGCGCCCGAAGTGGTTCAAGCGCTCAGGCCCGCCGCTCAGTCGAACTGCCTGAAGTCAGGCTTGCGCTTCTCGAAGAATGCCTTGAACGCCTCGCGGGCTTCCGGCGCGAGCAGCATCTTGCCGAAATGCACGGCTTCTTCCGATATCTGCGTTTGCAGTTCCTGGTGGCTCGCGCGCTTCATGAGGCTTTTCGTCACACGCAGCGACGAGGCCGGCAGCGCTGCCAGCTTCGCGGCTTGCGAAGCGGCGAACGCATCCACCTCGGCGGCGGGCAGCACGCGATTCACGAAGCCCATGCGCTGCGCCTCGGCGGCGTCGAACGCTTCGCCGAGCAGCAGCTTCTCCGCCGCCGCCTGATAGCCGCCCACCCGCTGCAACAGCAGGCTCGACGCCGCTTCCGGGCACAAGCCGAGCTGCGCGAACGGCAGCGAGAAGCTCGCCGTGTCGGCCGCGTAGACCAGATCGCAATGCAGCAGCAAGGTCGTGCCGATGCCCACCGCCGGCCCCGCCACCGACGCCACCACCGGCTTCTCCGCCGAACTGATCGCGCGCAGGAACTGAAACACCGGCGCGTTTTCGCCCATCGGCGGCGTCTTCATAAAATCTTCGAGATCGTTGCCGGCGCTGAAAATACCCGCGCCGCCGCGAATCAGGATCGCCCGTACCGCCGCGTCGCCTTGCGCTTGAACCAGCGCGTCGGCCATCGTCTGGTACATCGCGGCCGTGATCGCGTTTTTCTTGTCGGGCCGGTTGAAGGCAATCGTCAGCACGCCGTCGGCGCGCTCGACCAGAATATCCATTGTCATCTCCTCGTACTTCTGCTCAGAATGTAAAAAACGGTTCGCAAGCCGGAAGGCCTGCGAACCGTTGTGCGGTGCTTAACGGGTCGCCCCGAGGCTCGCCGTGTGGACCGAAGCGAACGCCGGGCTGAACACCGGGGCGATCACGCTCACAGGCGCTCGATGATGCCCGCTGCGCCCATCCCCGTGCCGACGCACATCGTCACCATGCCGTACTTGTAGTTACGGCGGCGCAAGCCATGCACCACGGTCGACGCACGAATCGCGCCCGTCGCACCCAGCGGGTGGCCGAGGGCGATCGCGCCGCCGAGCGGGTTGATCTTCGCCGGATCGAGACCGAGATCCTGAATCACCGCCAGCGATTGCGCGGCGAACGCTTCGTTCAGCTCGATCCAGTCGAGGTCGTCGATCTTCAGGCCGGCGGCCTTCAGCGCGGCCGGAATCGCTTCCTTCGGACCGATGCCCATGATCTCCGGCGGCACGCCGCGCACGGCGAAGCTGACGAAACGCGCGAGCGGCGTCAGGTTGAATTCCTTCAACATCTTTTCCGACACCACGATCAGCGCGCCCGCGCCGTCCGAGGTCTGCGAGCTGTTGCCCGCCGTCACCGAACCCTTGTTCGCGAACACTGCGCGCAGTTTGGCGAGACCTTCGAGCGAGGTTTCCGCGCGCGGACCTTCGTCGAGCGAGACTTCGCGGGTCTTCACGCGGACTTCGCCGGTGGCGAGATCGGGGAAGCGCTCGGTGATCGTGTACGCGGCGATTTCGTCGTTGAACTCGCCGGCTTGCTGTGCGGCGACGGCGCGGCGGTGCGATTCGACCGAGAATGCGTCCTGCGCTTCGCGGCTGATCTTCCAGCGCTCGGCGACCTTTTCGGCCGTCAGGCCCATGCCGTAAGCGATGCCGATGTCTTCACTGCGATCGAAGATATGCGGCGACATGGACGGCTTGTTGCCCATCATCGGGACCATGCTCATGGATTCACAGCCGCCCGCGATCATCGCGTCCGACTCGCCGACGCGGATGCGGTCCGCCGCCATCGCCAGCGCCGTCAGGCCCGACGCGCAGAAGCGGTTCACCGTCACGCCGCCGACGGTATTCGGCAGGCCGGCCAGCAGCGCGCCCATGCGCGCCACGTTGAGGCCTTGTTCCGCTTCCGGAATCGCGCAGCCGATGATCGCGTCTTCGATCACCTTGGTGTCGAGACCTGGCACTTGCGCCACGGCCGACCTGATCGCGTGGACCAGCAGTTCGTCCGGGCGCGTGTTCTTGAACATCCCGCGCGGCGCCTTGCCGATCGGCGTGCGGCTCGCGGCGACGATGTATGCGTCTTGCAATTGCTTTGCCATTTGGAAATCTCCCTGGTCGCTCAGTTACGCACCGGCTTGCCGGTTTGCAGCATGCCCATGATCCGTTCCTGCGTCTTTTGCGTGCCGAGCAGATCGACGAACGCACGACGCTCGAGTTGCAGCAGCCACTCTTCATCGACCAGACTGCCCGCTTCCACATCACCGCCGCACACCGCTTCCGCGATACGGCTTGCGATCAGGAAATCGTGCTCGCTGATGAAACGGCCGTCGCGCATGTTGACGAGCGACGCCTTGATGGTCGCAATCGCCGAACGCCCAGCCACCGGCACCTGCGTCACACGCAGCGGCGGACGATAACCCGCCGCCGACAACGCGCGCGCTTCCTTCTTCGCGACGTCGAGCAGTTCGAACACGTTGAAGACGATCGTGTCGGACGGCTTCAGGTAGCCCATCGCACGAGCGTCGAGCGCGGAGGCCGAGACCTTGGCCATCGCCGCGTTTTCGAACGACTTCTGCACGAACTTCAGCAGGTCGTTGGTCGCGCCCACTTGGGTCGCCGCTTCCGCCGCGCGCAATGCCGCTTCCTTCAGGCCGCCGCCCGCCGGCACGAGACCCACGCCGACTTCCACCAGACCGAGATAGCTTTCGATGTGCGCGACCCGCTTCGCGCTATGCAGCGCCAGTTCGCAACCACCGCCGAGCGCGATGCCCGACACGGCCGAGATCACCGGCACGCTCGCGTACTTCACGCGCAGCATGCCTTGCTGGAATTTCTTCACGAATGGCTCAATGCCCTTCGCGCCGCCCATCATGAAGGCCGGCATCGCTTCTTCGAGGTTGGCGCCCGCGGAGAACGGGCCGCCCGGCGTGCCGAGTTTCAGCGACGTCGGCTGCCATACCACCAGACCCTTGTAGTCCTTTTCGGCCAGTTCGATCGCCTGCGTGAGACCGTCGATCACCGACGGTCCGATCGTGTTCATCTTGCTCTTGAACGACACGATCAGTACGTCGTTCTCGCCGGCGCGATCGTCGACCCATGCGCGCACGGCGTCGGTTTCGAACAACGTCTTACCGTAGGTCTTCGGATCAGCCGCGGTTTCGCCGACCAGCGGCGCACGGAACACCTGCCTGTCGTAGACCGACAGCGACGAGCGCGGCACGAACGTATTCGAAGCCGGCGACCACGAACCTTCGTTCGTATGCACGCCGCCCTTCTCGGCCACCGGTCCCTCCAGCACCCACGACGGCAGCGGCACGTTCGAGAGCGCCTTGCCGGCCGCGATGTCTTCCTGCACCCACTCGGCGACCTGCTTCCAGCCGGCCGTCTGCCAGCCTTCGAACGGGCCTTCGTTCCAGCCGAAGCCCCAGCGGATCGCCAGATCGACGTCGCGCGCGTTGTCGGCGATCGATTCCAGATGCACGCCGATGTAGTGATACACGTCGCGGAAAATCGCCCACAGGAACTGAGCCTGCGGATGCTCGGATTCGCGCAGCAGCTTCAGACGCTCAGCCGGCGGGCGCTTCAGAATGCGGCCGACAAGTTCGTCCGCCTTCGCGCCGCCGTCCACGTACTCGCCGGTCTTCGAGTCGAGCACCTTGATCGCCTTGCCTTCCTTCTTGTAGAAGCCGCCGCCGGTCTTCTGACCCAGCGCGCCCTTCTTCACCAGCTCGGCCAGCACGGCAGGCGTTTCGTAGACCGGATAGAACGGGTCGTCTTTCAGCGTGTCCTGCATCGTCTTGATGACGTGCGCCATCGTGTCGAGACCGACCACGTCCGCCGTGCGGAACGTGGCCGACTTCGCGCGGCCCAGACGTGCGCCGGTCAGGTCGTCCACTTCGTCGAAACGCAGGCCGAATTTCGCGGCTTCAGTGACGACGGCGAGAATCGAGAAAATCCCCACGCGATTGGCGATGAAGTTCGGCGTGTCTTTCGCACGCACGACACCCTTGCCGACCACGCTGGTCAGGAACGACTCGAGTTGATCGAGAATTTCCGGGCGCGTGGTCGCGGTCGGGATCAGTTCGACCAGATGCATGTAGCGCGGCGGATTGAAGAAGTGCACGCCGCAAAAGCGCGCTTTCAGTTCGTCAGAGAAACCTTCCGAGAGCGCCGTGATCGACAGACCCGACGTGTTGGTCGCGAAAATCGCGTTCGGCGCGAGATGCGGCGCGACTTTCTTGTAAAGGTCGTGCTTCCAGTCCATGCGCTCGGCGATCGCTTCGATCACGAGGTCGCATTCGGCGAGCTTTTCGATGTCGTCGTCGTAGTTCGCGGGCTGGATGTATTGCGCGTCGTCCTTCACGCCGAACGGCGCCGGCGACAGCTTCTTCAGATTCTCGATCGCCTTCAACGCGATCGCGTTCTTCGGGCCTTCTTTGGCAGGCAGATCGAACAGCAGCACGGGCACCTTGGCGTTGATCAGGTGCGCGGCGATCTGCGCGCCCATCACGCCGGCGCCGAGCACGGCTACCTTGCGAATGATCAGATTGCTCACGTCGTTCCTCCGGGGAGTTATGCGAGGTCGCGAAGCCTGGTTGGACGCTTCGCGACAGGTGGCTGACGCAAGCGCCACGCGCTATCCCGCGCGTGGCGCTTGCCGCGATGTGGCTTAGAACAGCGCTTCGTCGACTTCCATCATCGACTTCGAGCCGGCGCGGGCCTGACGGATCGTCATGGCCGTTTCCGGCAGCAGCTTCGCAAAGTAGAAGCGAGCCGTTGCGAGCTTCGCCTTGTAGAACGGATCGCCCGAGGCTTCCTTATCGAGCGCGACGCGTGCCATGCGGGCCCAGAAGTACGAGAACACCAGGTGGCCGACGGTGCGCAGATACGGCACCGCCGCAGCGCCGACTTCGTCCGGGTTCTGCATGGCCTTCATGCCGATTTCCATCGTCAGCTTCTGCACCTTTTCACCGATGTCGGCGAGCGGGTTGATGAACTCCTGCATTTCCGGCTTCACGCCTTCGGCTTCGACGAAATCGGACACCAGCTTGCCGAACTTCTTCATCTTCGCGCCCATGTCGCCGAGGATCTTGCGGCCGAGCAGGTCGAGCGCCTGGATCGCGTTGGTGCCTTCGTAGATCATGTTGATGCGCGCGTCGCGCACGTACTGCTCCATGCCCCATTCGGCGATGAAGCCGTGGCCGCCGTAGATCTGCATGGCGTGATTGGTGCCTTCGAACGCGTTGTCCGACAGGAACGCTTTCAGGATCGGCGTGAGCAGCGCGACGAGGTCGGCGGCTTCCTTGCGCACCGATTCGTCAGCGTGCGACAGTTCCTTGTCGATATGCAGCGCCGACCAGTACGAGAAAGCGCGTGCGCCTTCGGCGTAGGCTTTTTGCGTGAGCAGCATGCGGCGCACGTCCGGATGCACGATGATCGGATCGGCCGCCTTTTCCGGCGCCTTCGGGCCGGTCAGCGAACGCATCTGCAGACGCTCTTTCGCGTACACCAGCGAATTCTGATACGCGACTTCGGTCAGGCCCAGGCTCTGCATGCCGACGCCGAGACGCGCGGCGTTCATCATCACGAACATGGCGTTCAAGCCCTTGTTCGGCTCGCCGACGAGCCAGCCCTTGGCGTTGTCGAGATTGATCACGCAGGTCGCGTTGCCGTGAATGCCCATCTTGTGTTCGATGGAGCCGCACTTCACGCCGTTGCGCTCGCCCGGTTCGCCCGCTTCGTTCGGTACGAACTTCGGTACGATGAAGAGCGAAATGCCCTTGGTGCCCTTGGGTGCATCCGGCAGACGCGCAAGCACCAGGTGGACGATGTTCTCCGCGAGATCGTGTTCGCCGCTGGAGATGAAAATCTTCGTGCCGCTGATCGCGTACGAGCCGTCACTGTTCGGTTCGGCCTTGGTGCGCAGAATACCCAGGTCCGTGCCGCAATGCGGTTCGGTCAGACACATCGTGCCGGTCCAGACACCGGCGACGAGCTTCGGCAGATAGCGCTGCTGCAACTCCGGCGTGCCGTGTGCGTGCAGACATTCGTACGCGCCGTGCGAGAGGCCGGGATACATGGTCCACGCCTGATTTGCCGAGTTCAGCATTTCATACAGCGCGTTGTTGACGAACGCGGGCAGCCCCTGGCCGCCGTATTCCGGGTCGCAGCCCAGTGCGGGCCAGCCGGCTTCGACATATTGCGCATAGGCTTCCTTGAAGCCCTTCGGCGTGGTCACGACGCCGTCGCCGGCGTACGTGCAGCCTTCCTGATCGCCGCTGTGGTTGAGCGGGAACAATACTTCGGAGCAGAACTTGCCGGCTTCTTCGAGGACCGCGTTGATCGTGTCGGCATCGAGATCCGCGTGCTTCGGCATCTGCCTGATTTCGGCTTCGACGTTAAGCAGTTCGTGCAACACGAATTGCATGTCGCGCAGCGGCGCGGCGTACTGTCCCATGACTCTCTCTCCCAAGTTTGACAAGAAGCCAGGCTGTTAGCCGAGTCCGTGGATCGGAACTTTCTGCGCCGCTGAATCCGCCTGTCTGGCGGCGACGCTGCTAACGGCTTTCGCTTTGATACGAAACAATCAGTTTTTCCAGCGCGGCCCACGTGAGACGCACCGCATCCGGCAAATGCAGGAAGCGCGCGTCGTGATGCAGACCGAGCGTGAAGCTGTACAGTTCGAACAGCATCAGTTGCGGATCGGTGTCGGCACGCAGATGCCCTTCTTCCATTGCCTGCGAAATCGCGCGCGTGAGCGCCGCACGCCAGATCGTCACGCTCGACACCAGTTGTTCACGCACCGGGTTATCCGCGCGGTCGTCATATTCGACGGCGCCGCTGATATAGATGCAGCCGGTAGTGACTTCCTGAATGCGTTTCTCGATCCAGCGGGAAATCATCGCGCGCAAGCGCGGCAATCCACGAGGCTCGCGCAAACTCGGGAAAAACACCTCGTCTTCGAAACGACGGTGATATTCGCGCACGACTTCGACCTGCAAATCCTCGCGCGACCCGAAATGCGCGAACACACCGCTTTTGCTCATCTGCATACGCTCGGCCAGCAACCCGATCGTCAGACCTTCAAGTCCGTCGCGGCTTGCCAGATCAAGTGCTGCGTCGAGAATTGCGGCTCGCGTCTGTTCGCCTTTTCGCATAGCTTTTTTACCGTTCTAATGTGACCGAAAGAAAATCGAACGGCCGTACTATTATTGAGTGCTGCCGTCCGCGAAACAAGGACTTTATTAGAAACCGGTTTCTAACCTGGTTTCAATTCTGCGGCATCCGTCAATCAGAGGATTGAGATTTTTTAGAGGCGCTTGCCTTAAGACAGCGGTTGCCTGCCGAAGTGCACCTTTCTCTGATTAGCGTGGCCGGCAGACATAGTGCAGCAAGTCGGCGCAAATCCAGGAGGATTTGGCGTATTGCGCGTAGGGGAAGGTCGCAGTGGCACCGTGGATTCCAGCCCGGGACGGCGCTCGTTCGCTCCCTGAGATGCAGGGCTGACAAAGGGCTGCCGACGCTGCCCGCTGTTCACTGCCCGCTCAAGGGCGCTTGACAGCGACGCGCGGCAAGAGAGAGGACGCGTTGTCGTGCATTGGAAAAGTTTGCGTAAGGGCAACGGCGACCCGCTCCAGCACGTCATGCCAATCGGAACGCCGCGTCTGGGTGAAAAGACGCAATCCGGGATACCACGGGCTGTCGTCCCGGCCATACAGCCAGCGCCAGCAACCCGCGAAACGGTTGAGCAGCCAGACTGGCTTGCCCATCGCCGCGGCAAGATGGGCGACCGAAGTATCGACGGAAATCACCAGATCGAGGTTCTCGATCAATGCCGCAGTGTCGGCGAAGTCGCCGATTTCGTCGGTCCAGTCGGTCAGATGCGTCCGGGTGGCGGCGTCGGGAAGCTTGGCCGGGTCGTCGGTTTTTTGCAGGCTGATCCAGCGCACGTGAGGCAACGCCAGCAACGGCGCGATTTGCGCGGCGGCGAGGCTGCGCAGCCGGTCCACGGCAATACCCGAATGGCCGCCCGCCCACGCCACGCCGACGCGCGGCAGATGCGGAGCCGGCAGCGCTTCGAGCCGCGCGCGCCAGGCGGCGGCTTGCCCGACGTCGGCGTACAGATAAGGAAGCGCGGCAGGGATCGTCGCGACTCGCGTGGCGAATGCCATTGGCAGCGACATCAGCGGAATATACCAGTCCCACCTGGCCAGATCGGTAGGCACGGCGTCGAGCAATACGAGGCCCGGCCAGCGTGAATGCAACGATTGCTCGTAGAGGCGCCGCAAGGCCGGCGGGCACACATAGCCGACCTGAGCAAAGTGCGCGAGCGCCAGCGGGAGATAGCGTACGAACTGCAAGCTGTCGCCGAGGCCTTGCTCGTGAAGCACGAGAAGACATGGCGCCGATGCACGCGTCGCTTGCGCGCCCTGGGCGATGGAGACGTCTTCGCCCAGCCAGCGCGGCAGCGGCACGTCCACCGGCGCTGGTGCGGGCCGGCCATCGGCCAGCTTGAAACTGACCCACCGGTCCTCGAAATACGGCCACGCTTCGTCGTAGCGGCCGGTCGCAAGCAAAGCCATCGCCAGGTTGTTACGCGCAACGAGATTGGCGGGCGACAGTTCGATAGCGCGCCGGTAATGCCGCCCGGCCTCTTCCATTGCGCCGAGGTCCGCGCAAACGCGGCCGAGATTGTTATGCGCCGCCGAGTTGTCCGGATCGAGTTCGAGCGTGCGCCGATAGCCGAGCGCGGCGTCCTCGATATGGCCGAGATGTTGCAGCGTCAACGCGAGGTTGTAGTGGAACGCTGCAAAGTCCGGCTGGATCGCGAGTCCCTGCCGGATACTCTGAACGGCCCCGGCGAAGTCTCCCAGGTTGAGGCGAATCGCATAGAGCGTGTTGAACAGAATCGGCTCCGGCCGGATCTGGATCGCGTGTTCGAGCCAGCGCAGCGCCTCTTGCGCATGGCCGGACGCCAGTGCGAGCAGGCCTTGCAAGTGGATGGCGCCGACATGCTCCGCGTCCCCGGCCAGAATCCGCTCGACGAGTGTTCGCACTACGTCATGGCGGCCGGCTTGATAGGCCTGCACAGCCTCGTCATGGAGACTTGAATGGTCGAGAGCCTGCGAGGAAGGGAAAGTGGGCATGGTTGGCGAATGCGTATCCGGATGCGTGAGCATGACGCCGCCGATCCGGTTGCCGTGAGCGCGCAGTCGAAACGGCAGCGAGGCTTGACGAGAGGAAGAGGTTGGAGTGGCGCGTGCAATTCGCCCGGCCGCCCGTTCTATGACGAGCGCAGATTATGTTTGCCAGGGTGGCGGCCCGTCTCTAGGAGCGTTCCGAAACGTGGCGTGTGGCGTGTGGCGTGCTGCGTGCTGCGTGTGGCGTGTGGCGTGTTGCGTGTTGCGTGTGCCGTGGCTTGATGCGTGACGCAAGGCGAGCAACGCGGCTCAAGCGTTGCACCTGAGTTGCACTTGCACCGGCCGCGCGTGGCCGGCGTTTGTCCGCGCGTCAGCGCATCACCGCGAATCAGTCGTAGCCGCCGACCGTCAGCAGCTTCATCACAGCCCGATAAGTGGTGTAGGCGAGCCAGTTGAGCACACGTTCGCCGGCCGGGCGGGCGTCGTAGCGTGCCTCGTCGATGCGGCGCGAGTCCTTGAAGGCGACGAGGATCGCTTCGCGCAGCGCGTCGATCGCGGGATCGTTCACCAGCACCACGTTGGCTTCGTTGTTGAGCATCAGGCTCAGCGCGTCGAGGTTCGACGAGCCGACCGTCCCCCAGTTCGAATCCACCACCGCAACCTTGCCGTGAAGCAGCGTCTTCTCGTACTCCGCGATCTGCACACCGGCCTTGAGCAGCGAGCGATACAGAAACGGCACCGCATAATCGAGCGCCTTGAATTCCTTGCGCCCGATAATCAGCTTCACCACGACGCCGCGCCGCGCCGCGAACACCAGCGCGCGCCGCAGCTTGCGCCCCGGCATGAAGTAAGGATTGGCGAGCAGCACTTCATTGCGCGCCTGGCCAATCGCGGCCAGATACGCTTTCTCGATAGCGCGCCGGTTGATCAGGTTGTCGCGTGCGACGAACGCCACGCAGGGCTGACCGCCCGCCCACAGCGCCTCGTTACGGCGGCGGCGCCGGCGACGTAGACTGCCGAGCGAAGCCGCGGTCTGCGGCCCGAGATCCGGCGCCATCGACTCCAGCGGCCGATGCCCGAGGCGAATCCGCCGCCACTGCACCTCGAACGCCTGGCGGATATCGCCGACCACCGGCCCATGCAATTCGACCGCGAAGTCCCAGCGCCGGTACGGCAGCTTCTCGCCGTTATTCTCGTAATCGTCGACGATGTTGATCCCGCCGCAGAACGCGAACTGATCGTCGATCACCGCCAGTTTGCGGTGCGTGCGCGAAAAGCCGAAGCGGCCGAACAGGTGCGGGTTATAGATACGATGGTCGATGCCGGCGGCGGCCCACTCGTTGAACATCGGCAAACGCGCGGTGCCGATGCCGTCGGTGATGGCCCGCACTTTGACGCCGCGTTCGACGGCGCGCAGCAGCGCCGCGCTGACCGCCTGGCCGGCGTTGTCATTGCAGAAGATATACGTTTCGAGCACCACGTCGCTCTGCGCGGCATCGACACGCTCGATCAGTGCGCGGAAGAACTCGTCGCCGGAACGCAGCAGCTTGACGTCGTTGCCGCTGGTAAACCGGTAACGCTGCCAATAGCGGCGGCCGAGCAGCGCTTGCCGCAATCGGGCGAAACGGCGCGCACCGCCGACGCTCACCGGTTAAGCTCCCCGGATTGCCCAACCACGGCACGCCCATCCAGCCGCTTGGGCAACTGCAGGATCGCATCGGCATTCGACGACGAAAAGCAGCGCGACGCCGCCTCGTCATACGGCAGCCACATGAATGCGGTGTGCTCGCGCGGCGCCAGCGTGACCTCAAGCTGCTCGGGCACCTGCAGGCTGAACCAATGCTCGGTGTTGTGGATCACGCCTTCGGCGTAGCGGTGCCGGAACTCCGGGTAGATCTCGTATTCGATCGAATATTGCCAGTCGAACAAGGCGCGCTGCGGCACCAACTGGCTGCCCACCACGATGCCGGTCTCTTCGGCGACTTCACGCGCCGCCGTCGCGCCGAGCGGTTCATCGAGTTGATCTTTGGAGCCCGTGACCGACTGCCAGAAACCGGCGTGATCGGCGCGCTCGATCAACAGCACGTCGAGCGTGGGCGTATGGATGATGACGAGTACGGATTGCGGAATCTTCGGCGGTTTCGGCATGGCGTAAAAGCTGGGCGCAACGCTTGCGCGGTACATGTCGGCGAGTGTTCGACGAGCGGTCGAACGTGGTTGCATCGACTGTAACGCAAAAAACGGAAAAGGCGCATCACGCGCCTTTTCCGGTTGCTCCCGCTGTCGCTTTCAGACAGCACTCACTGGCTTCAGGCCATTGCGCCTTCGATTACACCTTCGGTTCCGGCTGACGCAGACGGATGTGCAACTCGCGCAACTGGCGCTCGTCCACTTCGCTCGGCGCCTGCGTGAGCAGACACTGCGCGCGCTGCGTCTTCGGGAACGCGATCACGTCGCGGATCGAATCGGCGCCGGCCATCATCGTGACGATGCGGTCCAGACCAAACGCGATACCGCCGTGCGGCGGCGCGCCGTATTGCAGCGCGTCGAGCAGGAAGCCGAACTTGGCTTGCGCTTCTTCCGCGTTGATCTTCAGCGCGCGGAACACCTTGCTCTGCACTTCTTCACGGTGGATACGCACCGAACCGCCTCCGATTTCCCAGCCGTTCAGCACCATGTCGTAGGCCTTCGCGAGGCAACGCGCCGGATCCGTTTCCAGATACTCGAGGTGCTCGTCTTTCGGGCTCGTGAACGGGTGATGCGCGGCGACGTAGCGGTTGTCTTCCTCGTCGTATTCGAACATCGGGAAGTCGATCACCCACAGCGGCTTCCAGCCGGTTTCGACCAGACCATTGGCCTTGCCGAATTCCGAATGACCGATCTTCAGACGCAGCGCGCCGAGGCTGTCGTTCACCACCTTCGCGCGATCCGCCGCGAAGAAAATGATGTCGCCGTCTTGCGCGCCGGTGCGCTCGATGATCGCCTTGACCGCTTCGTCGTGCAGGTTCTTGACGATCGGGCTTTGCAGACCGTCACGGCCCTTCGCGACTTCGTTGACCTTGATCCACGCCAGACCCTTCGCGCCGTAGATGCGTACGAATTCCGTATAGCTGTCGATATCGCCACGCGAGAGCTCGCCGCCCTTCGGCACGCGAATCGCCGCAACCCGGCCGTCTTTCGTGTTGGCCGGCGTGCTGAACACCTTGAAGTCGACGTCGCGGACCGCGTCCGTGAGGTCCGTGAATTCGAGCTTCACGCGCAGGTCCGGCTTGTCCGAACCGAAGCGGCGCATGGCTTCCGAATACAGCATGACCGGGAATTTCTCGTCCAGCGTGACGCCGATCGTTTCCTTGAACACGTGACGGATCATCGCTTCGAACAGATCGCGGATTTCCTGTTCCGACAGGAACGAGGTTTCGCAGTCGATCTGCGTGAATTCCGGCTGACGGTCGGCGCGCAGGTCTTCGTCGCGGAAGCACTTGACGATCTGGTAGTAGCGATCGAAGTTCGCCACCATCAGCAATTGCTTGAACAGCTGCGGCGATTGCGGCAGCGCGAAGAACTGGCCCGGGTTCGTACGCGACGGCACCAGGTAGTCGCGCGCGCCTTCCGGCGTGCTCTTGGTGAGCATCGGCGTTTCGATGTCGATGAAGCCTTGCGCGTCCAGATACTTGCGCACTTCGATAGCGACGCGGTAACGCAGACGCAGGTTGTGCTGCATCTGAGGACGGCGCAGGTCCAGCACGCGGTGCGTGAGACGCGTGGTTTCCGACAGGTTGTCGTCGTCGAGCTGGAACGGCGGCGTGATCGACGGGTTCAGCACGATCAGCTCGTGGCACAGCACTTCGATCTTGCCGCTCTTGAGCGCAGCGTTCGTGGTGCCTTCCGGACGCGCACGAACCACGCCCTTGATCTGCAGGCAGAACTCGTTGCGCACGCCTTCAGCCGCTTTGAACATCTCCGCGCGGTCCGGGTCGCAGACGACCTGAACGAGGCCTTCGCGATCGCGCAGGTCGATGAAGATGACGCCGCCGTGGTCGCGGCGGCGGCTCACCCAGCCGCACAGCGAGACGGATTGGCCCAGCAGTTCTTCGGTCACCAGACCGCAGTATTCAGATCTCATCGACATGATGTTTGTCTTTCGTTTTGCATTGGTTGAACGGCGCGCTGCAGCGAAACGCTGCGTGAAACGTGGCGCGCCGGCATTACAGCGGAGGCTCGACTGTCGTGCGGCGCACCGGCGCCGGCGGCGCGGACGGCGCCACGACGCCCATCGAGACGATGTACTTGAGCGCAGCGTCGACCGTCATGTCGAGCTCGATCACTTCGCTCCTCGGCACCATCAGGAAGAAGCCGGACGTGGGATTCGGCGTAGTCGGCACATACACGCTGACGTGATCTTCTTTCAGATGGTTGAGCACGTCGCCGCCCGGAATACCGGTCAGAAACGCGATCGTATAGGAGCCGCGGCGCGGGTATTCGATCAGCAGCGCTTTGCGAAACGCGTTGCCGCTGCTCGACAGCAGGGTATCGGACACCTGCTTGACGCTGGTGTAGATCGGGCCGACCACCGGAATGTGACCGACCAGCAGTTCCCACCACTTCACGAGCTTCTGCCCGATGAAGTTCTGCGTCAACAGCCCGACAACGAAGATGAACGCCAGCGTGAGCACCGCGCCGAGACCGGGAAGGCGAAAACCAAACAGCCGCTCCGGCTGCCAGGCTGCCGGCAGCAGCAACAGCGTCTGGTCCATCGTGCCGATGATCAGGCCGAGCACCCACAGCGTGATGGCCAAAGGCACCAGCACCAGCAGGCCAGTCAGGAACACCGATTTGAGCGTCGTTTTTTTCGTCGTCATGTGTACCGCCAGAAAGCCGCACGGGCCGAAGCCCAACGCGCGGCGTGTGCGCCGCCCCGCAGGGCGGCAGTCCCACTAGGCGCTGCCGGAGCCGCTCGAACTCGCCGAAGCGGCCGGTGCGGCAGCAGGCGCGGACGGCGTTGCGACCGTGCTCGATGAACCGGCGGCGGCCGTACCGCCCGCCGCGGCCACGGATTGCGCCGCTGCGCCATTATCGGCACCCGCATTCTCGCCGGAGGCGCCATTCGAGGCGCCATTGGCGTCGGGCTTGGCAGGCGCGCTCGTGCCGCCGTTGCCGCCGCGAAAATCGGTCACGTACCAGCCGGAGCCCTTCAACTGGAAGCCCGCAGCGGTGACCTGCTTGCGAAAAGTGTCTTTCCCGCACTCGGGACACTGCGTCAACTGGGGGTCGCTCATCTTCTGAAGCACATCCTTCCCGAAGCCGCACGATTCGCAACGATAAGCGTAGATCGGCATGATCCTTTTCCCTACTGAAATCGTGTAAACGCTTGCAAAGCCTTGAATTATAGCCGCAAACGATACCCGTTCCCCGGATTTTGGGGACGAGCGCCCGACGCGGCCACCGTCCGCTCAAGTGGGGGCGGCCGCTGTCGAATCAAGTCCCGTCCGCGCCGCCGTGATGCGCCACTGCCGCACTTTCAGGCGCAGCGGCGCCAGCTTAGCCAGCGCTCACGTCCCGCGAAAACGGCAATCGAATCGTGCACGGCTTCGTCTTCGATCAATTCGAAGTACGGCGCGAGCAGCGCATCGAGTTCCGCGCGCTCGATGCCGAACGGCGGCCCTTTCGGCGTCGCGCCAAGGAAAAAGAAGCCCGCGAGCAACGCGCCGCCAGGCAACAGATCCGCCATCCGTCGCGCATAGTCCGCGCGGCGTGCGAGCGGCAACGCGCAGAAGAATGCGCGCTCGTAAATCCATGCGGGCGTGAACGGCGGCTCATAGGTGAAGAAGTCCGCCTGTTCCACCAGTTGCGCGTGCTGCGCACCCAACTGCTCATGCGCCGCCGCGACGGCGGCCGCTGAAAAGTCGATGGCCCGGACCGGGTTGCCCTGCCCGGCCAGCCAGACCGCTTCGTACGCACTGCCGCAACCCGGAATCAGCACAGCCGCGCCCCTGTGGCGAGCGGCGAACGACTCAAACGCGGCCGGCACGCCCGCCTGATCCCACGGCGTGAAATGGCGCTCGAAACGCTCGTCCCAGAAAGCAGGCGAGTTGGGATCGCGTGTCTCGAAGTCGGGCACGGCAGGTTGGATGGGGTCGCTCATCAAATGCCTCCTGGAAATCGCAATCAACCGCCGTAAGCGAGCACCAGAAACACCCGCGCCAGCGCCGCACCGACACCGACCGCCACACCGAACAGCAGCAAGCCTTGCAACAACCGGTTGGTGCGTTTCTGCTCGAGCAGAATCTGGCGGATCATTTCGTCGTTCGCACCGCGCGTGTGGTCGTGGCGCTCGGCCAGCGCGTGATGAATCAGGCGCGGCAACTGCGGCAGCGTCTTGCTCCACTGCGGCGCCTCGATCTTCAGGCGTTCGTACCAGCCGCGCAGGCCGATCTGTTCGTTCATCCAGCGTTCGAGGTACGGCTTGGCGGTCTTCCAGAGATCCAGCTCCGGATCGAGCGAGCGGCCAAGACCTTCGACATTCAGCATGGTCTTTTGCAGCAGCACCAGTTGCGGCTGGATCTCGACGTTGAAGCGGCGCGAGGTCGAGAACAGGCGCATCAGAACCTGACCCAGCGAAATATCCTTCAGCGCGCGGTCGAAGTACGGTTCGCAGACCGCGCGGATCGCGCTTTCGAGTTCTTCGACGCGGGTAGTCGGCGGCACCCAGCCCGACTCCAGATGCAGCGTGGCGACACGATGGTAGTCGCGCTTGAAGAACGCGAGGAAATTCTGCGCGAGGTAGTTCTTATCGAAGTCCGACAGCGCGCCGATGATGCCGAAGTCGAGCGCGATATAGCGGCCGAAATGCGCCGGGTCGAGGCTCACCTGAATGTTGCCCGGATGCATGTCGGCATGGAAAAAGCCGTCACGGAACACCTGGGTAAAGAAAATCTCGACGCCTTCGCGCGCCAGCTTCGGAATATCCACGCCCGCCGCGCGCAGCGTCTCGACCTGGCTGATCGGCACGCCGACCATGCGCTCCATGACCAGCACCGTGGGTGTGCAGAACTCCCAGTACATCTCCGGCACCAGCAGCAGATCGAGCCCGGCGAAGTTGCGCCGCAACTGGCTGCCGTTGGCCGCCTCGCGCATCAGGTCGAGTTCGTCGTGCAGGTATTTGTCGAATTCGGCGACCACCTCGCGCGGCTTCAGACGCTTGCCGTCGGCCCACAGCCGCTCCGCCCACACGGCAATGTCGCGCAGCAGGGCGAGGTCGGAATCGATCACCGGCAGCATGTTCGGCCGCAGCACCTTCACGGCGACGGCCTTGCCCGCGTGTTGCCCCGCCTTCACCGTGGCGAAGTGCACCTGCGCGATCGAGGCGCTCGCCACCGGCACCCGCTCGAAGTCGTCGAACAGCACGTCGACCGGCGCGCCGAGCGACTTCTCGACCAGCCCGATCGCCACCGCCGAATCGAACGGCGGCACCTGATCCTGGAGCTTGGCCAGCTCGTTGGCGATATCCACCGGCAACAGATCGCGCCGGGTGGACAACACCTGCCCGAACTTGACGAAGATCGGCCCAAGGCTTTCCAGCGCGAGCCGCAAACGTACGCCAGGCGGCTCGTCGAACTTGCGGCCGATGGTGGTGATGCGCAACAGCAGACGCACGCGCCGGTCGTTGACGCGGCTGAGCATCATCTCATCGAGACCGAAGCGGATGACCGTGAAAAAAATCTTGAGGAAACGCAGAAAACGCATAGTTGTGCCCGGTGACTAGCGCGTGCCGCGCGACATGGCGGCGCCGCCCGGCGCTTGGGCGCCGCGGGCTTCGACCTTCTGTTCAAGACGCTCGATGCGTTTTTCCACGCGCGCTAGTGCATCGCGCGCGCGGGCCAGTTCGACGTTGAAGTTCTCGAGCGCGGCGCGGCGCACCAGCTGCGGATTCTCGTCGAGCAGATATTCGGCGGCGGTGTCGAGCAGGTTGCGCCCGGTTCGCTGCACCTGTTCGCCCACCGTGCGCACGACCGACGCCACCCGCCACGCCGGACCGTCGCCAATGAGCCTGGCCAGGTCTTCTTCCGGCTCCCAGCGCAGATGTTCGGCGAGCTTCGCGATCACGGTGGCGAATTCGGCGTCGCCTTCGATCTTCACGTGCTTCATCACCGCCGCCTGGCCACCTTGCACGAAAGCGGGTAGCGCGTCGGACGGCACCGCGATGGTCACGTCGAAGTGTTGCGCCTCGGCGGCGGCGACCGCGCTCAGATAGCCGTCCGGTTGCACCAGCAGCATCAGCACGACCGGCGGGCAGGACAGCTTCGCGGTCTTGCCCGCGTAGGGGGCGAGGCGCTCACGAGCCCACGTTTCGCGGGCGAGCAGATGATTGACAGCAGCAGCGAATGGCTTGGCGGCGAGGGTCATTGAAAGTGGCAAGAAAAAACCCGCGCGAGCAAGGTGCCCGCGCGGGTTCCTATTGTAACGTCCGTTGGCTTCCCGGCTCGCTATGCCGAACGGCCAACGTCATGAGCCAGGTCAGGGCGCGCAGTCCTCACGCGACCCCGGCGCGCTCTCGTCTCAGTGCTGCGCCACCTGCTGGATGCCGGCCAGCAGCCAGCCTTCGCCGGCACGGTTCGCCTTCGACAGGTTCCAGACTTCGACGAAGGGCTCCGCCGCCGCGCCCGGTGCTTCGCGAATCAGGCCCGAGAAGCGGACGCTGGCGAAGTATTCGTTCGCGCGCTCTTCCACGCCCAGCAACTCGGCGTTCAGTTGCACCACGTCCGTCTGATTCGTCTCCGCACCCCGCGAAGACAGATCGACCTTCACCTCGGCGAACATTTCCGGCGTGGTGAATTCGCGGATGTCTTCCGTGTTGCCGACGTCCCATGCGGCTTGCAGACGCACGAAGTAGACCTTGGCGTTACGCAGGAACGCTTCCGAATCGAAGCCGGCCGGCACGGCGGGCGCGGCGTTGATGGTCGGCGTACTCAGCGGATTGCCTTGCGGTTCGAGGTACGAGCCGGTGGGCGGCGCGCTATAACGCGGTTCCTGCGAGTAGCCCATGCCGCCCGAGTTGAGCGACGGCGAGCCGCCCGCGTACGCCGGTTGCGCCGTGTCGCGCTTGCGGCCCATGAAGCGGCGGATCAGCCAGACGCCGATCATCGCGATGATCGCAATCACGATGATATTGGCCATTGCGCCGGCGAACGCGCCGCCCAAGCCGAAGTGCGACAGCAACGCGGCGATGCCGAGACCGGCCGCCAGACCAGCGATCGGCCCCAGCCAGCGCGAGCGGTTAGGTTGCGCGGCAGGAGTCGGCGCGGGCGCCGGGGCAGGCTGCGCGCGCTGCTGCATGGCCTGACTGCCTTGGGAAGGTTGCGACGGCGCGGACTGCTGCGTCACGCTATTCGACTGACGGCCAATACTACGGCCACCGCCCATGCGGCGAGCTTCCGCATCGAGCGAAGCGAGGGAGCCGGCCATGATCAGGCCGACCATCGCGATCAGTCCGATTCTTCTCACCAACGACCGCTTAACCTTACGGGGAGATAACGCACCTGAATCGGACATTTTCATGCTTTCCTTTAAAAATCGACGGGTTAGGGACCCTAGTATTTGGTCCCCACATGTAAAGCTACCACGCCAGCTGACAAATTGTAATATTTGACGCCGTCCAGGCCCGCTTGTTCCATCATTGTTTTTAAAGTTTCCTGGTCCGGATGCATCCGGATCGATTCCGCGAGGTATTGATAGCTCTCGGCATCTTTCGCGAAGTGCTCGCCCAACCACGGCAGCACCTTAAAAGAATAGACGTCGTAGATCTTCTTGAGCGGATCCCACACCTTCGAAAATTCCAGCACCAGCAGACGCCCGGCCGGTTTCAGCACGCGCCGCATTTCCGCCAGGGCGACGTCCTTGTGCGTCATGTTGCGCAAGCCGAATGCCACCGTCACCACGTCGAAGTAATTGTCCGGAAAGGGAATTTTCTCGGCGTCGCAGAGCAGCGCCGGGGTGATCACGCCCTTGTCCAGCAAGCGGTCGCGGCCCACCCGCAGCATCGATTCGTTGATGTCGGTATGCCAGACTTCGCCAGTCTCGCCGGCCTGCTTCGCGAACGCCTTCGACAGGTCGCCCGTGCCGCCCGCGATATCGAGCACCTTGTAGCCCGGCCGCACGTTGGCCTGGGCGATCGTGAACATCTTCCACGCCCGGTGCAACCCGCCCGACATCAGGTCGTTCATCAAGTCGTAGTTGGCGGCAACCGAGTGGAACACGCCCGCCACCTTCTGCGCCTTGTCCTGTTCGTCGACCGATTGAAAGCCGAAGTGGGTTTTGCTCATCGCGCTCGTCCTTTCGCGTATTCTGAAATGTTGCGCCGCATCAGTGCGGCGATGGGGCGAATCGTATCAGTGACAGTGCCCGTGCGCAGCGCCGGCCTGGACCATGGGCGTATCGCGATCGACGCCGGCCGCCTGAAGTTTGGCGAGATACGCGCGCCAGAGTTCATCCTGGCGCACCGCCATGTCGTACAGCAGATCCCACGAATAGATGCCGGTGGCGTGTCCGTCGGAGAAAGTCGGTTGCAACGCGTAGTTGCCGACACCTTCGATCATCGTGATCGTCACCTCGCGCTTGCCGGTCTGCAGCGTTTCCTGGCCGGGCCCGTGGCCCATTACTTCCGCCGACGGCGAATACACGCGCAGCAGTTCAAACGGCAGGCGATACGATTCGCCATTTGCGTACTGCAATTCGAGTACGCGCGATTTGGAATGCACGACCACACCGGTCGGAACCGGGGTGTCGGGAGTTAGACCACTCATATTGACCTCATAGAAAACGCCGTCTCAAGTCTTCCCGCTCCCTCGGACGCCTGGCGCGACGCGACAGGTTCGCGGGCGCTCAACTCAGCGCCTGTTCGATTTCCTGCCGCACTGCTTCGCGCAGCAGGGTAGCCTGCGCGCGGCGCGAAGACAGCATGGCTTCGGACACCGTGCGCTGGCGCGGCGCCCAGATGGGCAGCGGAAAATGGGCGTCGTTCGAAAAACGCGGGATCACATGCCAGTGCACGTGCGGCACCTGGTTGCCGAGGCTCGCCAGGTTCACCTTCGCCGGCTGAAGGATGCGCCGGATCGCGCGCTCGACCGCATACACGGCCTTCATCACGCGATCGCGGTCGTTTCCGTCGAGGTCGGAAAATTCGGCTACATGGCCGTTCCAGATCACCCGGCAGAAACCCGGGTAATCGTGTTCGTCGGCGAGGACGACACGCAACGTGTCGTCGTGCCACAGCACATCGCCGCCGTCTTCACGGCAAAAAACGCAGTCCATCGTCGTCCTCAGGCAAAAATCGTCGGTCGTGCCATTAAACCAGCACGCGCTCGATTCCGCCATTGTTCGCCCGTTGCACGTAGTCGACCATCCAGTCTTCACCGAGCACGTGACGTGCCATCTCGACGACGATGTAATCCGCCTCGATGCCCGCATCTTCGTTGTAACGCGACAGGCCTTGCAGGCAGGACGGGCAGCTCGTGAGGATCTTGACGTCGGTGGCGCCCTTCGGCTGCGGGCCGTCGCCGGCCTTGAGCACGGAGCCGTCCGGCGCACCCGCCGAGCCGGCCGATGCATTGGCCGGATTGATCCCGTTCGCGCCCGCTTCGGCGACGAGCGGGATGCCGCGCAACTTCGCGGCGCCCTTGCGGATCTCCTCTTCCTTACGGAAACGCACCTGGGTGGAAATGTCCGGACGCGTGACCGCGAGCGTGCCGGATTCGCCACAGCAGCGATCGTTCTTCTCGATCTGGTAGCCGTCCTTCTCCGAACCCATCAGTTGATTGACCAGCTTGACCGGGTCCATCGTCTTGATCGGCGTGTGGCACGGGTCGTGATACATGTAGCGCACACCGTTCACGCCTTCGAGCTTCATGCCTTTCTCCAGCAGAAACTCGTGGATGTCGATGATCCGGCAGCCCGGGAAGATCTTCTCGAATTCGTAGCCGGCGAGCTGGTCATAGCATGTGCCGCACGACACCACCACCGTCTTGATGTCGAGGTAGTTCAGCGTATTGGCGACGCGGTGGAACAGCACGCGGTTATCCGTGACGATCTGCTCGGCCTTGTCGAACTGGCCCGACCCGCGTTGCGGATAGCCGCAGCACAGATAGCCCGGCGGCAGCACGGTTTGCACGCCCGCTTCCCACAGCATGGCTTGAGTGGCGAGACCGACTTGCGAGAACAGCCGCTCGGAGCCGCAGCCCGGGAAGTAGAACACCGCTTCCGTGTCGGCGGTGGTCGTCTTCGGATTGCGGATGATCGGGACGATCTTGTTGTCTTCGATATCGAGCAACGCGCGCGCGGTTTTCTTCGGCAGGTTGCCCGGCATCTTCTTGTTCATGAAGTGGATCACCTGCTGCGTGACCGGCGGCTTGCCGACGGTTGCCGGCGGGTGCGCCGTCTGCTTCTTCGCGAACTTCTTCAGCACTTCGTTGCCGAGCCGCTGCGCCTTGTAGCCGACGCCCATCATCGCGGTACGCGCGAGGTTGATGGTCTGCGGGTTGGTCGCGTTGAGGAAGAACATGCCGGCCGCATTGCCCGGATTGAACTTCTTCTTGCCCATCTTGCGCAGCAGATTGCGCATGTTCATGGTCACGTCGCCGAAGTCGATCTTCACCGGGCACGGCGTCACGCATTTGTGACAGACAGTGCAGTGATCCGCGACGTCGTTGAATTCGTCCCAGTGCTTGATCGACACGCCGCGGCGGGTCTGCTCTTCGTACAGGAACGCCTCCACCAGCAGCGAGGTGGCGAGAATCTTGTTGCGCGGGCTGTACAGCAGGTTCGCGCGCGGCACGTGGGTCGCGCACACCGGCTTGCACTTGCCGCAACGCAAACAGTCTTTGATCGACTCGGAAATCGCGCCGATGTCGGACTGCTGCATGATCAGCGATTCATAGCCCATCAGGCCGAAAGACGGCGTGTAGGCGTTGCGCAGGTCGGCGCCTTCGAGCAGCTTGCCCGCATTGAAGCGGCCATGCGGATCGACGCGCTGCTTGTACTGGCGGAACTCGCTGATCTCCTCTTCCGTCAGGAATTCGAGCTTGGTGATGCCGATGCCGTGCTCGCCGGAAATCACGCCGTCGAGCGAACGCGCCAGCTTCATGATGCGCGCGACCGCCGTGTGGGCGTCCTGCAGCATCTCGTAGTTGTCGGAGTTGACCGGCAGGTTCGTGTGAACGTTGCCGTCGCCCGCGTGCATGTGCAGCGCGACGAACACGCGGCCACGCAGCACCTGCTTGTGGATCGCCTGGGCTTCCTCGAGGATCGGCTTGAACTCGCCGCCGTTGAAGATCTGCCGCAGCTCGGCGCGGATCTCCTGTTTCCACGACACGCGAATCGTACGGTCCTGCGTGATATGGAACACGGTGGCGTCGGGCTGCGCGTCCGCGCGGTCGGCGAACTTCTCCGCCAGCGCTTCGTAGCCGAGACCGACCAGATAATGCTGCGCCTCGCGCAAGGACAGATCGAGCTTGTCGCGCAGGAATTCCCAGCGCGTGCGCACGCGCTTGAGCAGATCGAGCGCCTGCTGCACGCGGTCTTCGAGCAACTCGGCGCTCGGGATTTCATTGGCGTCGTCGCTCTTGCCGAGCGGCAGCTTGCCGGCCTGGAAGAACGCTTCGAGCGCGTTGACCAGTTGCAGCTTGTTCTTGATCGACAGTTCGATGTTGATGCGCTCGATGCCGTCCGTGTACTCGCCCATGCGGTCGAGCGGAATCACCACGTCTTCGTTGATCTTGAACGCGTTGGTGTGCTTGGCGATCGCCGCCGTGCGACTGCGGTCGAGCCAGAAACGCTTGCGCGCCTCGGCATTGACCGCGACAAAGCCTTCGCCGCTCTTGCCGTTGGCCATGCGCACGACTTCCGAGGTAGCGTGCGCGACCGCGTCCGCATCATTACCGACAATGTCGCCGATCAGCACCATCTTCGGAAACGCGTTGCGCTTGCTCTTGGTCGCATAGCCGACCGCGCGCAGATAGCGCTCGTCCAGGTGTTCGAGGCCCGCGAGAATCGCGCCGCCCTGCTTCGACGTCTCGAACAGATAATCCTTGATTTCGACGATGCTCGGAATCGCGTCGCGCGCCTGGCCGAAGAATTCGAGGCAGACGGTGCGCGTATGCGCGGGCATCTTGTGCAGCACCCAGCGCGCGGACGTGATCAGCCCGTCGCAGCCTTCTTTCTGCACGCCCGGCAAACCGGCGAGGAATTTGTCCGTGACGTCCTTGCCGAGGCCTTCCTTACGGAACACACGACCTTTGATATTGAGCGCTTCCGTGCGCAGCAGCTTTTCGCCCGGCGCATAGTTGCCGTCGAACCACTTGAGCTCGAAACGCGCCACTTCGATGTCGTGAATCTTGCCCATGTTGTGCTCGAGCCGCGTGACTTCGAGCCAGTTCCCTTCCGGGTCGACCATGCGCCACCAGGCGAGGTTGTCCAGCGCCGTGCCCCACAGCACCGCCTTCTTGCCGCCCGCGTTCATCGCGACGTTGCCGCCCACGCAGGATGCATCCAGCGAGGTCGGATCGACGGCGAACACGAAGCCGGCCTGCTCGGCCGCCTCGGTCACGCGGCGCGTGACCACGCCCGCGCCGGAGAAAATCGTCGCGACTTTACGGTCGACGCCCGGCAGCTCGGTCATTTCGACCGCACCCAGTTGTTCGAGCTTTTCGGTGTTGATGACGGCCGAGAACGGCGTAAGCGGCACAGCGCCGCCCGTGTAACCCGTGCCGCCTCCGCGCGGAATCACGGTCAGGCCGAGCTCGAAACACGCCTTGATCATGCCGGCGATCTCGGCTTCGGTATCCGGCGTGAGCACGACGAACGGGTATTCGACCCGCCAGTCGGTCGCATCGGTCACGTGCGAGACGCGGGACAGGCCGTCGAACTTGATGTTGTCCTTTTCCGTGACCTTGCCGAGCACCTTGGTCGCACGCTTGCGCAGATCGTAGGTCTTCTGGAATTCGCTCGCGAATTCGTCGACGGCGCGGCGCGCGGCCTGAACCAGCGTTTCGACGCGCGCGGCGCGGTCCACGCCCGCTTCGTCGCCGTGTTCGGTCAGATCGGCGCGGCGGCGCTTCTCGATCTCGCTCAAACGGTGGTGCAAGGCTTCGATCAGCATTGCCCGGCGCTTCGGGTTGTCGAGCAGATCGTCCTGCAGATACGGATTGCGGCGCACCACCCAGATGTCGCCGAGCACTTCGTACAGCATCCGTGCCGAGCGGCCGGTACGGCGTTCCGCGCGCAGTTCGGCAAGCGCGGCCCAGGCGGCGTCGCCTAGCAGGCGGATGACGATTTCACGGTCGGAAAACGACGTGTAGTTATAAGGAATTTCGCGCAGACGCGCTTCGGGATCGGCGGCCACCGCAGCGGCGGCCCCGTGCGGATCGAAAACTTGAGGTGCGTTCATGTTTGGACGACTCGGTGGGTCAGCCCGACGCGCTCATCGACGAGGCGCCGGCTGACGGTGCGCGTGGGGCGCAATGCTGGAAATCTTCTAGGGGAGCGAAGCACGACCGACGGCCAACCCACATCGGTCGCTTCGCGGCGCTCAGATACAGCTACACGATCGTGCGTGGCGGACGTGACGCTCCGCCGCGGGGCAAGACTCACGCGGGGCGGGCATCAGGTGGGCGATCCGAGGCTGCCAGTGCATCTTCCGATCCTTGTTCCAAAACGGAATTCTACCGCATGATCCCGCCACGCGTTGACGCCTGAAATCGGAGCTGCGGCCGGACTTTGGCCACTTTCATGGCGAATCGCGTGACAAAGCCCATATGCCGGATTGACCGACCGAACGGTCGGGCCAGGCTTTGCGGCACGGCTCCGGGGCATAAGCCGAAGGCCTCGGCGCATACCGTTGGCGCTATCATTGACCCTTTCCCGTCTCACAAAGCGCTCCGCGCCACCCGCATGGCTTCCCACGACTACCTGAAGAAAACCCTGACCGCGCGCGTCTACGACGTGGCCCGCGAGACCGAACTCGAACGCGCGCCGAATCTGTCGGCGCGTCTGCGCAATCCGGTCTACCTGAAGCGCGAGGACAACC